>CAZHXU010000048.1:0-17719 GCA_964536535.1 uncultured Fusobacteriaceae bacterium | reverse complement strand
TTGTAAAAGAAGCATGTGGACTAAGGTTAAAGTAGAAAATAGAAAGTAAAAAGTAGAAATTAATAAATAATAGTTGATTGAATATAAAATATTAAGAGCTGTTGAACAGCTCTTTTAATATTTTAAAGAGAAATAAAAAGGAAATTTTTTGGTAAAAAATCTTTGTATTTGACAAAAAAGTTTATGTTATATAAAATTAAAGGAAGAAAAAGTAAAGTAGGTTAGAAATGAAAATATCCATATTGGGAACAGGAAGTTCAGGAAATTCAATATATATAGAAGACGAACATCATAAAATTCTTGTTGATGCTGGTTTTAGTGGAAAGCAGATAAAAGAAAAAATGGAAAGTATAGATAGAAAAATAGAAGATATTGAAGCTCTGTTTATAACCCATGAACATGGTGATCATATTATGGGTGCAGGAGTTTTGCACAGAAGATATAATTTGCCCATATATATAACTAGAGAAAGTTATGAAGCAGGTCTTAAAAAACTTGGAAAAGTAAATGAAAACCTGATTAATTTTATAGATGGTGAATTTAATTTTGGATCATTAAAAATCAAAAGCCTTGATGTACTTCATGATGCAGAAAGAACAGTAGCATTTAAGATAGAAAATCATTTGGGTAAAAAGATAGGTTTAGCAACAGATATAGGAAAAACAACTTCTCTTATTAAATATGAATTTAATGACCTTGATTTGTTAGTTATAGAATCAAATTATGATTTTCAAATGTTAATGGACTGTTCATATCCTATGGACTTGAAAAATAGAGTTAAGAGTAATAATGGTCATCTTGGAAATGAAGATTGTGGTAGATTTATTTTTGATGTTTACCATGAAAAACTACAAAAAGTATATTTGGCTCATATAAGTAGAGATAGTAATACTAGCCAGAAAGCATTTGATACAGTATCAAATTATTTAGGAAGTAAAGGGGTAGAGGTAGAAGTAGAAGCTGTACCTCAAGGAACACATACTAAACTTTATCACATAAAATAAAGGAGGAAAGATGGACAAAAGTGAATTATGGGAAGATTTGTTATTTGAAATATCTGCTACAAAAATAATCAAAATAGGTAGTAGAAGCGATAAAGTTCTTCTTGGAGTAGGAAATAAAAGTAGTGAGATTATGTTCATTGGAGATGATCCAAGCCTTTATGAAAATGGTGAAGGAATGGTAAAAAGTGGTTCTAGTGGAGATTTTTTCTTTAAATTATGTGAACTAGTACAACTAGATAAAAAAAATCTATATCTTACTAATGTAGTAAAATGTAACTCAAAACTGAGTGAATTAACTGAAGATGAAAGAGATTTTTATAAAGAGATACTTCATATGGAAATAGCTCTTGTAAATCCTAAAATCATAGTAGCTCTTGGGCTTGAAACATCAAAGTTTTTATTTGGTGATGAAACTCTTAAGATAGATAGTATAAGAGGTAGAGAATTAGATTGGGAAGGTGGAATAAAAGTAATTCCATTATACGACCCTTCTTTTTTACAAAGAGATAATAATAGGCAAAAAGAAAGTCCTAGATGGTTAACTTGGCAAGATATGAAGATGATTAGAATTAATTATGGAGAATAAATGAAAAAAGAAATAAGAAATAAAATGAGGGAACAAAGAAAAAATCTTTATGAAGAGGATAAAAAAAATTATGCTCTTGATGCTAGTAAAAAGCTTTTTGAAAGTAAAGAGTGGAAAGAAGCAAAAGTTGTAAAGTCTTATGTAACAAATGAAAATCATGGAGAACTTGATACTAGTTTTGTAAATGAAAAAGCTCTTGCAGAAGGAAAAACACTTCTACTCCCTCGTATAAATAAAACTTCCAATTTAATAGAAGCTATTGTAACAAAAGACTTGTCTATAGACAACTTTACTAAAGGTGCATTTGGAATAAAAGAGCCAGTGGGAAAAGAAGAAATGATTCCTGATTTAGTTATTGTACCTGGAATAGCTTTTGATAAAGATGGAAATAGAATAGGATATGGAGGAGGTTACTATGACAAGTACCTTTCAAATAAAAAAGTTTTTAAAATAGGATTTTTGTATGATTTTCAGTTGATAAAAGGAATAAAAAGCGAAAAACATGATGTCAAAATGGATAAAATAATCATAGCAGAAAAGTAGAAGTTTGAAAAATTCTCTGACACATGTTAATATAATAGAGGATATAATTTGATAGGAGGTTTGTCGTGGCAGGACATAGTAAATGGGCTAATATACAGCACAGAAAAGGAAGACAAGATAAATTAAGAGCAAAATTATTTACTAGATTAGGTAAAGAATTAACAATTGCAGCAAGAGATGGTGGTGGAAACCCTGAGTTTAATCCTAGACTTAGACTAGCTCTTGACAAAGCAAAAGCTGGAAATATGCCTAAAGACAATATCGAAAGAGCTGTTAAAAAGGGTACTGGAGAATTAGAAGGGGTAGAATATGTTGAAATAACATATGAAGGATACGGACCTAATGGAGTAGCTTTTGTAGTAGAAGTAGTAACAGATAATAAAAATAGATCAGCTTCAAGTGTAAGATCTAATTTTGCTAAAAATGGTGGAAACTTAGGTTCAGATGGAGCAGTAGCATGGATGTTCCATAAAAAAGGTCAAATTATTGTAGACGCAGAAGGATTAGATTCAGAAGAATTTATGATGCAAGCAATAGAAGCTGGAGCAGAAGATATAAAAGAAGATGGAGATATTTTTGAGGTAATTACTGAATTTGCAGATTTTGCAGCAGTTAAAGATGCTTTGGATGCAGAAGGAATTAAAGTATTAGAAGCAGAAATAACTATGATTCCAGAAAATAGAGTAGAAATCACAGATGAAGAAATAGCTAAAAAAGTAATGAAATTATATGATACATTAGAAGATAATGAGGATGTACAAAATGTATATTCTAACTTTGATATTTCTGATGATTTAATGGAAAAAATAATGGAATAATAAACTCTCTTTTGGAGAGTTATTTAAAGGCAAAGAGTTTTTGAGAAGATTCTTTGCCTTTAATCTTATTAAAGGGCATTTTAAAACTCTTTTTTAGGAAAAAATGATTCTGAATCATTTTGACAAGATGTTGGCTTTGAGAATTAATTAATTTAATAAATTTTAAATTATCTTTTTAAAAAATTAAAATTAGAATTTAATATCTTTTTTTACTAGTATAATCTTTGATTAAGTTAAAAAATAAATTTGGAAGTAGAGAGTAGAAGTTTTTAGTTAATAAATAATTAACAAACTTTTGATAAAATAAAAATAGGAAATATTAAAAAGGTCATAAAGTGTTCGAAAATTGTAGAAAAATTTAACATAGACTTTCTCTAAAAGAGTTTGAAAATATTGACCTATTATGATATAATTTTAGAAAAATGTGTACAATTATAGGAGATGAGTGATGGATTTTAAAAGCATAATTCTGGCCGCTGGAAAAGGTACAAGAATGAAATCAGACTTACCAAAGGTGTTACATAAAGTAAATGGAACTCCAATGGTAGTGAAAGTAATGGAAGTACTAGAAGAGGCAGGATCAAATGAAAATATTCTAATTTTGGGGCACATGCTAGATTTAGTTCTAGAAAAACTAGGAAATCCTAGTTATGTAGAGCAAAAAGAACAGCTTGGAACTGGTCATGCAATTAAAATGGCAGAAGAAAAATTAAAAAACTATGATGGCACAATAGTAATAACATGTGGAGATACACCACTTTTGACAAGTAAAACTATAAACGAACTTGTAGAGCACCATTTGGAAAAAGGTGCTAAAGGAACTGTATTAACAGCAATAGAGGAAAATCCTTTTGGTTATGGAAGAATAGTTAAAGAAGGAGAAAAAGTTGTTGGTATAGTAGAAGAAAAAGAAGCAAATGATGAAATAAAAGCAATTAAAGAAGTTAATGCTGGAGTATACTGTTTTGATAACAAAACTTTATTTGATGCATTAAAAGAAATAAAAAATGATAATGAAAAAGGCGAATACTACTTAACAGATGTAATAAAAATCTTAGTTGGTAGAAATGAATTAATAGAGAGTTATAAAGTAAAAGATAATAGTGAAACTCTTGGAGTAAACTCAAAAGTTCAATTGGCTCAAGCAGAAGCTACACTTAGAAAAAGAAAAAATGTAGAATTGATGGAAGAGGGAGTAATTCTTATTAATCCGGAAGCTACTTATGTAGAAGATAAAGTAAAAATAGGTAGAGATACTATAATTTATCCAAATGCAATAATTAGAGGTAATACAGTAATTGGTGAAAACTGTGAAATTTTAGGAAATACTAAAATTGATGATAGTATAATTGGAAATGATGTAAAAATTGAAAGTTCAAGCATAGAAAAAAGTAGATTAGAAGACAAAGTAACTATAGGTCCATATGCACATATTAGACCTGAAACACATCTAAAAGAAGAAGTTCATATAGGTAATTTTGTGGAAACAAAAAAATCGGTACTTGAAAAAGGTGTTAAAGCGGGGCACCTAACATATATTGGAGATGCAGAAATAGGAGAAAACACTAATGTTGGTGCAGGAACTATTACATGTAACTATGATGGTAAAAATAAATATAAAACTATTATAGGTAAAAATGTATTTGTAGGAAGTGACACAAAATTTGTTGCGCCTGTAACTGTTGGTGATGATGCCTTAACTGCAGCTGGATCAGTGATTACAAAAAATATACCAGATAGAGCCTTAGCCTTTGCAAGGGCAAGGCAAGATAACAAGAAGGAGTGGAATAAAAGGTAATGAAAAACGAAAACGTAAAAATCTTTTCGGGTACTTCAAACAGAGATCTTGCAGAGAAGATCTCAAAGGAACTAAACATCCCATTAGGAGATGCAAAAATTACTAGATTTAAAGATGGAGAAGTGCACGTTAAACTTAATAGCACTGTTAGAGGAGCTACATGTTTTGTTGTTCAATCTACATCAAATCCAGTAAATGAAAGTTTGATGGAATTGTTAGTATTTATAGATGCTTTAAAAAGAGCATCAGCAGCACAAATTATAACAGTAATTCCTTATTATGGGTATTCTAGACAAGACAGAAAAGCTAGTCCTAGAGAGCCAATTACAGCAAAATTAGTTGCAAACTTATTAACATCAGCAGGAGCAACTAGAGTAATGGCAATGGATTTACATGCTCAACAAATCCAAGGATTCTTTGATATTCCAGTTGACCACATGAAAGCTTTACCTATATTAGCAAAATACTATATAGAAAAAGGTTTAACAGGTGACGACGTAGTAGTTGTATCACCAGATGTTGGAGGAGTAAAAAGAGCTAGAGGATTATCTGCTTGGTTAGATTGTAAAATCGCTATAATTGATAAAAGAAGACCAAAACCAAATGAGTCTGAAGTAATGAACATCATAGGAGAAATTGAAGGTAAAAAAGCAATCTTTATAGATGATATGATAGACACTGCTGGGACAATAACTAATGGAGCTCAAGCTATAATAGATAGAGGTGCTGTTGAAGCTTATGCATGTTGTACACATGCTGTATTTAGTGGACCAGCTCTAGAAAGATTAGAAGCATCACCTTTAAAAGAAGTACTAATTACTGATAGTATCCACCTTCCAGAAGAAAAAAAATTGGATAAATTAACTATTCTTTCAGTAGATAAACTATTCTCAGAAGGAATAAGAAGAGTATTTAATAACGAGTCATTAAGTGAATTGTTTGTAAAATAGTAGTTTAAGGTAGTGTTTACACTACCTTGACTTATTTAAGGGGGGACCATGTCTGAATTTAGAAAAGATCCTGTTAGTAAAAGATGGGTTATATTTTCACCAGAACGTGCTTACAGACCCAATGACTATAAGGCAAAAGAAGAATGCAAGAAAAAAGAGGACGAAAATGCCTATTGTCCATTTTGCTCAGGAAATGAAAAAAAATCAGGGGAAGAAATTTTGGTATATCCAAAACAACCTAATAGAGAACCTAATTCACCAGGATGGTGGGTAAGAGTTCTTGAAAATAAATATCCTGCATTAAAAGCAAAAGATAAACTTGAAAAAAAAGGTATAGGAATCTATGATAAGATGGATGGTTTGGGTAGACATGAAATAGTAGTAGAGACAGAAGGTCATACGAAATGTATATCTGAATTAAGTTCAACGGAAATAGAAAAAGTAATACTTGCCTACAGGGATAGATATGTAGAGATTTCGCAAGATAAAAATATAAAACACATACTAATATTCAAAAATTATGGGAAAGATGCAGGGGCATCACTTGAACACTCACATTCTCAATTAATCGCTACCCCCGTTGTACCTAAAAGAGTTGAGACAGAGATAAAAGGAGCATATGATTACTATAAGTTTAGAGATAGATGTGTTTTTTGTGATATAATCTCTCAAGAAATCTTGGATAAAGAAAGACTAATTGAAGAAAATGATGAATTTATTGCTTTTAACTTTTTTGCAAGTAAATTACCATATGAAACTTGGATAATGCCAAAAGTTCATAATGCATATTTTGGGACAATTAATAAAAAACAGATAAAAGAACTTGCAAAACTGATTAAAAATGTAATAACTAGAATAAAGAAAACTTTAGGAGATGTAGACTATAATATGGTTTTACATACTTCTCCAGTAAATATTTCTACAAAAACTGATGAAATATTTCATTGGCATTTGGAAATAATGCCAAAACTGACTAAAATTGCTGGTTTTGAATGGGGTACAGGATTTTATATTAATCCAGTATTACCAGAAGAAGCTGCTAAGAATTTGAGAAAAGTTGAGATTGAAGAAGAGTAAATGTTCTGAAAATGAATGTTGTGTATTTATTCGATTTGTGTTAGAATGGTGGTAAGATGAGAGTTTTAGATGGATTTAAAGATAAAATTGAAGAAATAGGTGTAGAAGTTAAAAAAGGAAAAATAGTAGCTTTTCCTACAGATACAGTATATGGATTAGGTGCCATAGTATCAAATGATGAAAGTATAAAAAGAGTTTATGAAGTAAAAGATAGACCTTTTGAATCACCACTTATTGCTCTTATTGGAGATAAAGATTTCCTTAAAGAATTAACTTATATACCCAATGAAGAAATAGTAGAAAAATTGACAGCTAAGTTTTGGCCAGGAGCACTTACTATAGTTTTGCCAAAAAAAGAATGGGTAAGCGACATGGTAACTGCTGGTGGTAATAGCTTGGGAGTTAGAATGCCTGACAATGATATAGCAATTAGACTTATAAAAGCAAGTGGGGGAGCTCTTGCTACACCAAGTGCAAATAAGAGTGGACAACTTAGTCCAACTAGTTGTGAGCATGTTCTTAGTCAATTTGACCAAAGTGAGATAGACTTTGTAATTGATGGTGGGAAGACTGAAAAAGCTATAGAATCTACTATACTAGATTTGACTAGAAAAAAGCCTTTGATTTTGCGTAATGGTGCAATTACAAAAGATGAAATAGAAGCTGTTATTGGACCTTGTGATGAACTTGAAACTAAGAAAAAAGGTACCAAAGCTTTTGCTAAAGATATAATAATATTAAAAAGAAAAGATTTATATAAACTTCAAAGTGACAGCCTGATTTTGGCCTTTAAACCTCTTGATAAGGAAGAGTTTTCTAGAGTAGAAGTGCTTTCTGAAGAAGGAGATTATAAAGAAGCATCAAAGAATTTATTTGAAGCTTTGCACAAACTCCTACATATGGATGGAAGTGCTATTTATGTAGAAGAGATAGAGGAAGAAGGATTAGGAAAAGTTATAATGGAGAGAATTAAGAAGATAGCGAAATAACGGAGGTTTTGAAATGAAGCTTAATGCAAATAGAATTAATCAAACAGATATGATGCAAGCTCAATCTGCTATGGGTATGGTTGGAAAGATGCAAAAAATTGGTAAGGGAAAAAGAAAATATAAAGTAAACTTTGATAAAAATACTAAAAAATACCTTGCTAAAATCGTAAAAGAATATACTAAACAAGCTGAAATATACAGAGCTAACCCTCAAACTAAAGGAGTAGCTGATTTCTTTGAGTACTTAGAAAGAGAATGTGCAAAAGCAACAGCACAACCAATTATGTTAAGTTTTGAGGAATTAGATTTCTTAAAGAGTACAATTGCTGAATCTATTAAAGCAATGGAAACAATAGAATATAAATGGTATAACTTTATTAAGAAAATATTTACAAAATTAATGATAAAACAAAATAGATATATCTTAAATGAATTAAAAAAATAATTTTAACTAGATATTGATAGTTATATAATGAAAGTTGACGACTGATTTTAATAAAAATTAGTCGTTTTTATTTTTATTGAGCTTTTTTAATTGCACATTATTTATAATTAGGTAAAATTAGTATTTTGAAGTTTCAAAAATTAATATAAATGACTTATATAAGCTTTTGACAATTTTTTATAAAAACTATATAATTGATAGGAAAAGTAAAAAATGGAGGTAAAGATGGATCAGTTTCAAAGAGGAATATTGCTAATAGGAGAAGAAAATTTTGAAAAACTTCAAAATTCTCATGTTTTGGTAGTAGGTGCTGGTGGAGTAGGAAGTTTTGTTATTGAAGCGTTAGTGAGAGCAGGAATAGGAACTATGTCAGTAGTAGATTTTGATACTATAGACATAACAAATATAAATAGACAAGTTATAGCTACTCATAAAACAGTAGGTAGAGTAAAAGCAGAAGTAGTAAAAGAAAGAGCTTTAGAAATCAATCCTAACATTAATATGATTATCCATACAAAAAAAGTTACTAAAGAGAATGTAGAAGAGTTTTTTGAGGGTGTTAAATACGATTATGTAGTAGACTGTATAGATATGGTTACAGCTAAATTAGCTCTTATTGAAAATGCAAAAAAAAGAGGGATAGAAGTAATAAGTGCTATGGGTGCAGGAAATAAACTAAATCCTGCAATGTTTGAAGTAGCAGATATTAGTAAAACAAGTGTATGCCCTATGGCTAGAGTAATCAGAAGAGAACTTAAAAATAGAAGAATAAAAAAAGTAAAAGTAGTATATACTAAAGAAGAACCAAGAAATCCAGCAGGAGTAGAAGGTAGACTAGTTTGTTCTGCAATTGGAAGTATAGCATTTGGTCCATCAGTAGTAGGACTTATTATGGCTGGAGAAGTAGTAAAAGATATATGTGGAATCAAAAGTTAATTTTATAAGAAATTTTGAATAGAAAAAAGATATAAACGACTAATTTTAATTTAAATAGTCGTTTTTTTATTTTAAATTATTCTTAAAAACTTTTGAGAAAAATATAAAATATTTTTTTTGATTTTTTTTTGTAAAGAAACTGGAAAAATAAAGAATTTTTAAATTGATTATTATTAATAAATTTCTTTAATAGTTAAATTTGTGACATATTCTTTTATCTATAAGTAGAAATATGCTATAATAGAATGTATATGGAAAATTATTGTGGAAAAATACTCGGAGGTTAAAATGCAATTAAGGAAATTGGGCTATATCTTTATAACCCTTATGTTTCCAGCTTTGTTATTGGGGGCTGATGCAAGTAACAAAGTTGATGTTGAAACAGATGAAGCAGTTATTGATTTTAATAATGAGCAGTTTTCGGCTGATGGAGGAGTAAAATTTGTTTACCCCGATCCTGACCCAGAAAAAACTGCGAAAATTAAAGCATTTGAACTTGGTAAAGTGAAAGATAAAAATTTAATCCTTGCTAGTAATGGCGTTATATTCGAACAGGGAGAAAATAAAGTAGAAGCACAAGATATATTATTTAATTTGGATGACCAAAGTACAAGAATGCGTGACGGGGTATCATATGTTCAAGTACCAGGTGCACCAGAAAATAATGATAGGGTATATTATGGTGGAGAAGAATTTATGGCAAAATATCCCGATGAAGCTTTTGTAAAAAATGCTTGGTTTACTACAAGTAGAAAAGCTCTCGAGATGACTGAAGGAAGACAAGATCCTGGTGAAATACTTCCATACCATATGAAAGCAAAAAAGATAGAAGTATATCCAGAAAACAAATTAGTAGCACATAATACTTTGCTCTATATAAAAAATGTGCCTGTATTATGGCTTCCTTGGTATGCTACTTCTCTAAAATCAGATACTCAAGCACCTTTATTTCCAATATTTGGATCAAGTGGAGATGATGGAAGTTATGTAATCTGGGGATTTGATTATGGGCATAAAGATAATAATTTTATAAATGGTAGTTTTGCAATTAGAAATACTCAAAAACAAGGTTTTTATATTGATAGTTGGGAAAATGTTTATAGAATTAATGGAAATGATAGTAATAAAGGTAAACTTACCCTTGAAGATGCTCTTGTAATTCCAAAAGGGATTTATGAACCTGAGTATAAATTTGTTCATGAACATGAATATTCAGGGAAATATGGTAGTTTTAAATGGGTTTATAGTGATCAGACTATAAATACAATTAATGAAATTGATGACAAAAATGATGATTATGAAAATGGTATTATTGATGAAAATCCATATGAAAATGTGGAAAAAACCTTGAGAAGATTAGATTTGCAAACTGATTTGAAAGGTTTGGGATTTGATGGGGATTGGTCATTAAAATCAAATATTCAATATATTAGTAATAGAGAAGTTGTTGAAAACTTAGTTGGGGACAAAATAGAAGATGGAGCTAATGATGAAGAGTTAGATAACGATATTAAAACTAATATTAAAGCAACAAAAGATAATAGAAAATATAAATTATATCTTCATTATGACTATTTGGATGATATAGATCCAGGTTCGACTTATGCAGATACTCAAAGTAAAGTAGATCAAAAAGAAGTGCAATTAGTATTTAAAAAATACAAAATAGATATGCACTATAACAACAGAGTAGAAGATGAGTGGAGAAGATTAACAGATGCTGAGAGGGAAAATGGCGGAACTAAACTTAATAAAATAGATGGTTGGGCAAAAGATAGTCCATATAATCCTTTTACAGTAAAAAAATATGATAAAGAATTGGAAGAGATGGATTTGGTACTTGGACCATATGGATTATTTGGTACAAGTCTTAATTTGACTTCTGAATGGCATAATAAAGTAAGTGAAAAAACCCTTGATAGAAGTTTGGACCCATTTAGAAAAGATCTTGCAATTGCAGATAGAGAAAAAGAATATCATAGAAATGAAGATATATTATATGATAAATTAGAAAATGAAAATTTTGTATTTAATTTTAATCAAAGTAGTAGAAACTTGAGATTTGAGTTGGGTACAGAAGAAAATACATATGTTGACAGAAGAGATTATGATGAAGGAGTTATATTTAGTAATCAATCAACATATAATAGTGTGAAACTAGGCGATAGTAATATAAATCTATATAAACTTGGGAAGTTAAACTTGAGTTTGGGTAGAAGAGAAGATAATTTTACAAAAGGTGATAAACTTTATGATTATACCTTTGATTTAAAACATAATGTTAATTTGTATGATAATAGTGGAAATTATTTGAGATGGGCTGATTTTAAATTAGATAATAACTTTAGTGTCTATATGGAAAAATATGCACATAAACAAGGAGATTATAGTTTTAATTCGGAGGGTATTTCTGGAGTAGAAGATTATGATGATTTGGCTTACTATAGACTAAATAATAAGAAAGAAAAGTTATACTTTAACAATAAAATTTCTTTTGATTTTGGAAATACAACAAGTATATATACTTATGATATGAAAAATCAGTTTGATGGATTTGATACGGACTTTCAAACAGATAGAGATATAACTAATTCATTAGAATTCCAAATAGATAAAAAAAGAAGTATATTTTTGTCACATGGAACTCAAGAAGATTTCTTGAAAAATGATAAAGATTCAAATTCTATTTATTTTGGTAAGTATGATGAAGATAGATTTAGAGATAAGTATTATCAAAAATCTATACTTGAATTAGCTGATGATAATAAAGCTTTTAAATATCAAAGAATAGATAGTACAAAAGATGTAAGAGAAAAGCAATATTTAGATAAGGATCCTGTTACTGGAGAATATTTAGGTTTGTCAGATAGAACTATTACTTATGGAGATAAACTTACTACTGAAAATACTCTTGAAAACATATATCAATATGAGTTTGGTAAAAAAGAAGAAGGTCTTACAAAACTTAATTATTCAACATGGGAAAATACTATTTTTAACTATAATACAGAAGAAAATAGTACAGAGAGATACAGAGATAAATATGCTATTGAATATAGTATTGGAGATAAAAAAAGTCACTTAATTAGAGCTTCATATGAAAATTTTGAAGATGTAATAGAAGGGCTTAATAACGAGAGAAAATATACATTTAGATATGAATTTAAAGATGAAACTACACCTGGTGAAGGTGATGAAGAAGAAGTAGAATTTAGAGATGCTAGTGGAAAATATAGGTTATCTATGACTGCTGAAGAGCTTGAAGAATTAGATAGAAAGTTTAGAGAACAAAGAAGAAAAGAACGTGGTTTAGGCTTTGATTTGATGGGGCTTGGAGATGAAGATGACGACGTAATATACAAAAGATACTTTACTGTTTATAGTGAGACTATAACAAATGAAGAGTATTTAAAATTATCTAATAATTTTGGGAAATCAATTAAAGATTATCAAATTAGAGGAGAATTCCATTATGACAGACTAAAACTTACGTATAAATATGATCAAGATATCAAATTTACTAGAGATTCTGCAGAAGAATATGGAATAAAAAGAGAAGTACTTGATAGAACTCATGAAGGAACATTCCTTACTAGAATAGGAGAACCAGGTTACTCTTGGAAGTTTAAAGGCGAAATGACATATAGGCAAGAAGTAGAAGAGAGTGAAAGAGAATTAGATGAATGGAAAATTTCTGTGGGTAGAGAATTTGACTTTATTGAGTTAGGTGTAGAATATGAAGAACAATGGAACAAAACTTATCAAGAATATGATTGGGTATGGAGATTTAGAGTAGCTCTAACTACATTCCCAGATAAAGGTCTTGGAGTAGGAGCAAAATATGAAGCTGGAGAATACAGTCCTGAATTTGAAGGTGGAATATAATTGCCAAAAAGAATAACATGTGCTAAAATATGGACTAGTATATAAATAAAATGAACATAGAGAGGAAGAGAAAAGATGGTTAATGTAACATTACCTAGTGGTGATATTAAACAATTTGAAAATAATGTAAATATGTTTGATATTGCTAAAAGTATTAGTAATTCTCTTGCTAAAAAAGTAATTGCAGCAAGGGTTAATGATCAGTTAGTAGACATGAATTATGTTTTAGATAAAGATGCAAAGGTAGAGTTAATAACCCCAGAAACCGAAGAGGGATTGGATGTTATTAGACACAGTACAGCTCACCTTATGGCACAAGCTGTAATAAGATTATTTCCTGGAACGAAAGTAACTATAGGACCTTCAATTGAAAATGGATTCTATTATGATTTTGATCCAGAAAATCAATTTACTGAAGAAGATTTATTAAAAATCGAAGAAGAGATGAAAAAAATAGTAAAAGAAGATATTAGTATTGGAAGAGATGAAATATCTAGAGAAGATGCTATTAAAAAGTTTGAGGATATGGGAGAAAACTATAAAGTTGAAATAATAGAAGCTATTCCAGCAGGAGAAACTTTAACTTTGTACTCTCAAGGAGAATTTACTGACTTATGTAGAGGACCTCATGTACCTTCAACAAGATATTTAAAAGCATTTAAGCTTACTAAAGTAGCAGGAGCATACTGGAGAGGTGACTCTAACAATAAGATGTTACAAAGAATCTATGGTATTGCTTTTGATACAGAAAAAAATCTTAAAAATCATTTAAAAATGCTTGAAGAAGCTGAAAAAAGAGATCATAGAAAATTGGGTAAAGAATTAGATTTATTCTTTTTATCTGAGTATGGTCCAGGGTTCCCATTTTGGTTACCAAAAGGAATGGAACTTAGAAATGCTTTAGAAGGTTTATGGAAAGATGAGCATAGGAAAGCAGGATACCAACTTATTAATACTCCTATTATGCTTAATAAAGAATTATGGGAAACATCTGGTCACTGGTTTAACTATAGAGAAAACATGTATACATCTGAGATAGATAAACATGAATTTGCTATTAAACCAATGAACTGTCCAGGATCATTATTAGTATATAAACATGGATTACATTCATATAAAGATTTACCTATTAGAATGGGTGAATTAGGACATGTACATAGACATGAATTTAGTGGAGCATTACACGGTTTATTTAGAGTAAGATCATTTACTCAAGATGATGCACATGTATTTATGACTCCAAATCAAATAGAAGAAGAAATCATTAAAATAATTGATTTATATGATAAATTCTATACTTTATTTGGATTAGAGTATCATATAGAATTATCAACTAAACCTGAAAAAGCTATAGGTGATGATGCTGTATGGGAAAGAGCAGAAACAGCTCTTGCTAATGCTATGAAAAATAGTGGAAGAGAGTATAAACTTAATCCTGGTGATGGAGCATTTTATGGTCCTAAACTAGACTTTAAACTTAAAGATGCTATTGGTAGAATCTGGCAATGTGGAACAATACAATTAGACTTTAACTTACCAGATAGATTTGATATATCATATATAGGAGAAGATGGAGATAAACATCAACCAGTAATGGTTCATAGAGCTATGTATGGAAGTATTGAAAGATTTATAGGTATATTAATTGAGCATTATGCAGGAATATTCCCTATGTGGCTTGCTCCTACTCAAGTAAAAATCCTAACTATAAATGATGAAGTTGCTCCTTATGCAAAAGAAGTAATGGAAAAATTACAAGAAGCAGGAATCAGAGTAGATATAGATACTAGAGCAGAAAAGATAGGATATAAAATAAGAGAAGCAAATGGTAAATATAAAATACCTATGCAACTTATAATTGGTAAATCTGAAGTTGAAAATAGAGAAATAAATCTAAGAAGATTTGGTTCAAATGATCAAGAAACTATGTCTCTTGAGGCATTTGTAGAATTAGCTTTGGAAGAATCAAAAGTAAAATTCAAATAAAATTGTAGTACGGGTGTTATTAATAACACCCGTACATTTTTATTAAAGGTATAAATATCAAAAACTGAGTAGAGGTGCTAAAAGCACCTCGTTTTTTTATTAGATTGCCACATCTAAAGAAAAAAATAAATATGAAAATTTTTAACCCATAAATAAATCGAAAATATTACTTAGTTCACTAGCATCAGCTCTATACATTTCTGAATACTTGCATTTATTACAAGTTACTATAGTAAATTTTCTATTTTGAATGTCGAAGATTTTGCTTAGACCAGCACCTGTAGTTGAAATTTGATCGGTACTATAATGATTTCCTCCACATTTTGGACATATATAATTATTTGTCATAATAAACTCCTTTTATCTATCACTTTATTAAATTTGTGCTATTTCTTATTAAAATTATACATGAGTATATTGAATAATTAAAATAAAAATATTATCAATATTAATAATCTGTAATAAAAAGTTGAAAAAATGAATAATGAAAGTAGGGAATTAGAGAAAAAGTGTAGAAGTGGAGAAAAAATTACAAAAAAAGAAGGAAGAAATCTCCAAAAAAAGATTTTTGGTGATTTGGTTAAAAGAGTGTAATATGATATAATCACAAAGAGAATTTTAAAAAACATACAAGCGCCAGACCTATATTAGGTGACGAGGGTTAGAGTTTATCGAAGATTCGGCGGATGACTCTAGGGTGGCTACAACCTAAAATAAGTACAAAATCAAAAAGTAATTTTTGATACAAAATCTTATTAGTAGCGAAAATTCTCTATATTATAGAGTTCATATTATTTTGTAAAGACTTTTACAAAGTCTTTTTGTTTTGTAAAAAATATGGGCAAATAGAGGAGGATATTATGTGTGGAATTGTTGGATATGCAGGGCTTAGAGAGCCAAAAGGAATACTTTTAGAAGGACTTGAAAAATTAGAATACAGAGGTTATGATTCGGCCGGAATAGCTATCTGTAGTAGAGATAATGAGATAATTCGAGAAAAAGAAGTGGGAAGATTAGAAAATCTAAGAAAATTGTGCGAAAAAAGAGATTTTGATGGACAGATAGGTATAGGTCATACAAGATGGGCAACACATGGTGTACCTAGTAAAAAGAATTCACACCCACATTTGTCAGGGGATAAAATAGCTCTTGTACATAATGGAATAATTGAAAACTATAGTGAACTTAGAGAAGAACTAAAAGAAAAAGGTTATGAATTTTTGTCTGAGACAGATAGTGAAACAGTTGTACATCTATTAGATTATTATTATAAAGGAGATATGTTAGAAGCCCTTGAAAAAGTAGTAGATAGACTTGATGGGACATATGCTTTATCTATAATAAATAGAGAAAAAGAAGAAGATATATATTTTGCTAGAAAAGGTTCTCCACTTGTAATCGGACTAGGAGAAGGAGAGAACTTTTTGGCATCTGATATGACAGCTATACTTAAATATACAAATAAAATAGTTTTTGTAGAAGATGATAATATAGGTAGATTAACAAAAGATACTTTGAACATATATGATATAGGTGGTAGGGAAGTAGAGGTAGAAGTAGAAGAGATAGAGTTTTCTATAGAAGCTAGCGAAAAAGGTGGATATGAAGACTTTATGCTTAAGGAGATATTTGAGCAAGATAGAGTAATAGAAGATACACTTAGAGGAAAAATAAAAGATGATAAAGTTATTATAGATGAGTTTGAAATAAGTGATGAAGAAGTAAAAAAACTAGGTAAGATACATATAGTTGCTTGTGGGACATCTTATTACGCCGGGCTTATTGGAAAAAACATCATTGAAAAATGGATTAGATTAGGAGTAGAAGTACATTTTGCTTCGGAGTTTAGATATGGTGACCCAATAGTTGGAGAAGACGATTTGGTTTTATTAATAAGTCAATCGGGGGAAACAGCAGATACACTTGCTGGTTTGCGTGAAGCAAAAGGAAAAGGAGCAAAAGCTTTTGGTATCATAAATGTATTAGGAAGTACAATAAGCAGAGAAGCAGATGGAACTCTTTATACTAATGCTGGACCTGAAATAGGAGTAGCTTCTACTAAAGCATTTACTTCCCAATTAATAGCGTTATATTTATTCACTTTGTTTCTTGGAGAAAAGAGAAATATGCTCGGTTCAAATGAAAGAAAAGAAATAATAGATAGTTTGAAAGGACTTAGTTCCAAAGTAAAAGAAGTATTTTTACTTGAAGATGAAATTAGAGAAAAAGCCAAACTCTTTGAAGGTGTATCAAGTACTATGTATATAGGTAGAAATATAAACTACCCAATAGCTCTTGAAGGTGCATTAAAACTTAAAGAAATTTCATATATACATGCAGAAGCTTATCCAAGTGGAGAACTTAAACATGGACCAATAGCACTTATTGAAGATGCTTGTCCTACTGTTGCAATAGGAACAGACAGTAGCACTTATGAAAAAGTAAAATCTAATATAGAAGAGATTAGGGCTAGAAGTGGTAGAGTACTTGGGTTTGGGACAGTTGGAAATACAGATTTGAAAGATATTTGTACGGAAGTTATATATTTACCGAGAGTAGAAGAGGAATTTTCACCAGTTGTAAATGTAGTTGCCCTTCAACTATTATCATATTATGTAGCAAAAAATAGAGGACTAGATGTAGATAAACCTAGAAACCTTGCAAAATCAGTAACAGTAGAATAAAGAAAATAAAACTCCTAG
>CAZHXU010000047.1:0-18012 GCA_964536535.1 uncultured Fusobacteriaceae bacterium | reverse complement strand
TATAGTCTCTAACAATCTTAGAATAAATTAATTCCTGCAGGCAGATTTTATCTGCCTTTTATAGTGCAAAAAAATAACTTAATTATACTTCTAAGTATTATTTATAAAGCTTGTTTTTTATGAAAAATTCTGATAAAATGTCCTTTACGTGTGAGGAGGAGAGATGATAAAAGATAAGAGCTTTTACAAAAAAGTATCAATAATAGCAATACCTATAGCTTTACAAAATTTAGTATTATCATCAATAAATGTTGCTGATGTATTTATGATTGGTAAATTAGGTGAAGTACCTTTAGCTAGTTTGGGACTAGCAAATCAAATTATGTTTTTATTGTCATTATTTTTATTTGGGATTAATAGTGGAGCAAGTGTTTTAACAGCTCAATTTTGGGGTAAAAAAGATATTAAAAATATAAAAAAAGTACTAGGAATAGCATTAAGTCTTAGTTTGATTGTTTCGTTAGGATTTTATAGTGCTACTCAGTTGATTCCAGACAAATTAATCGCTTTGTATTCACCAGACAAAGATGTAGTTTTATTAGGGGCAAAATACCTAAAAGTGGTAGGAGTATCATATGTATTTACTGCTATATCTTTTGCTTTTGCTATTCAACTAAGAAATTTGGCATTAACAAAAGTAAGTGTTTATGGTTCAGTAATTAGTTTGTTTATAAATATTATCCTAAATTATATATTAATTTTTGGTAAATTTGGTTTAGAACCTATGGGAGTTAGTGGAGCAGCATTGTCTACAACTATAGCTAGATTATTTGAAATGTTATTTATTGTTGGGTATACATTCTTAAAAAAATATCCTATAGCAGGAAAATTGAAAGAATATATGTCATTTGATAGAAAATTTTTGGCAAGTTATTTTGCCATAAGTTTGCCAGTAATTATAAATGAAATTTTATGGGCCCTTGGAATTACTTGTTATAGCATGATTTATGCAAGAATGGGTACGAGCCAAGTTGCAACAGTTAATATAGTAAATAGTATTGAAAGAATCATCTTTACAGCCTTTATTGGTATAGGAAATGCTACTGCAGTAATGATAGGAAATAAAGTAGGAGAAGGGGATTTAGTAGAAGCTAAAAAATATGGAAAAACATTTGCAATTTTAGCTTTTTCAGTAGGAATATTAGGATCAGCTATAGTATTTTTAATAGCTAAACCTATATTAGGTATTTATGACTTAAGTAATGAAGTAAACAATTTAGCTTATTTAACATTAATGTCTTTATGTTTTATAATTCCTTTTAAAGCTTTTAATAGTACAACAATAGTAGGAATATTAAGAGGTGGTGGAGACACTAAATATGCCTTAATAATAGATATATTAGCTCTATGGCTTATGGGAGTACCACTTACATTATTAGCAGGTCTAAAATATTCATTACCAATTTATATTGTTTTTTTAGTAGCAGGTAGTGAAGAATTTGTAAAGTTTACTTTGGGAGTAGCTAGATTAAAAAGTGGAAAATGGGCTAGAAATGTAGTAGAAAATATAAATTAATATAAAAAAGGACTTTTAGCCAATAAGTCCTTTTTTTCTTTTTATTATTAAAGATATTAGATATTAGGTAAGATTACTTTGCTATTGTGGTGATTTATAACTTCTACTTCTACTTCGTAAACTTCCTCTAAAAGATTTTTTTCTACTATATTTTCTGTTTTATCAAAAGAAACAATTTCTCCATTTTTCAAAATTAGTATTTTATCACTATATCTACTAGCGAGATTAATATCATGCAAAACACAAACTACAGTATAATCTTTTTCTTTAGCAAGACTACTGCAAAGTTTCATAAGTGATCTTTGATGCTTCATATCAAGATTTGCAATAGGTTCATCTAACAAAAGTATTTTCGCATCTTGTGCCAGAGCTCTAGCAATATAAACTCTTTGTTTTTCACCACCACTAAGAGAAAAAATAGATTTATCTTTTAATATATCTGTTTCAGTAACTTTCATTATTTCATCTAAATTACAGTTGTTTTTATCTTTTCTAGCATAAAAACCCATTTCTATTACTTCTTCTACACTAAAATCAAAAACGCTATTATGTTCTTGTTGAACATATGCAATTTTTTTAGCCAGATTTTTTTTACTACTTTTATTTATATCTATATCATCAACAATAATTTGACCCTTGTAATCAAGTAGTTTACAAAGACACTTTAAAAGAGTACTTTTTCCCGCTCCATTGGGACCAATTATACTAATAAATTCTCCTTTTTTAATATTAAAGTTAATATTAGATAGAGTGATTTTTTCATTATATTTATAATTTAGATTTTCAACTTTTATCATTATAAAGACCTCTTTGATTTATTAAGTAAGTATAAAAATAATGGTGCACCAATAATAGCTGTTATGATACCAACAGGAATCTCACTAGATTCTAACAAACTTCTTGCAATATTATCACAAATTAACATAAATAACCCACCACCAAAAAAACTTATGGGAATTAGATATTTATGATTACTTCCTATTAATAGTCTAAAAAAGTGTGGTACAATTAATCCTACAAAACCGATTATTCCAGCAAAACTTACAGAAGTAGCTGTTAATAATGAAGCAATTATAAGTACTGCTACTTTAACTTTTTCAACTTCTACTCCCATACTATTTGCACTATCGTCTCCAAAACTTAATATATTTAACTCTTGATGAAGAGAAATAAAAAATCCAAAAGCAATAATAAGTATTAAAGAGATAATTTTGAGTTCATTCCAGTTTGCTCCACCAAAACTCCCCATAGTATAAGTAATTATATTTATCAAATCATCTTGGTTAAAAATCATTAAAAGAGAAACAAAAGAGCTAAGTAAAGAACTTAAAACTACTCCAGCAAGTAATAAATTGACTATGCTTATTCTTCCTTTTGATTTGGCCAAGTTATAAATAAGAAAAGTAGCAGTAATACTTGTTAAAAAACTAATAAGAGTAATACTCATATTTGAGTTTTTAAAAAAAACTATAGCAAGAGCAGCTCCAAAACTGGCTCCTGCACTAGTACCAGTAACATAAGGTTCTGCCATGGGATTTTTAAAGACAGCTTGTAAACCAACACCAGCAAGACTTAAACTTCCACCTACTAAAGTTGCAAGTAAAATTCTTGGGAATCTAATATTCCAAATTATAAAAATTTTACTTTTAGATACTTCTGTACTGTGAGAAAAAAGTTTATGTTTTATAACAGAAATAGTTTCACTAATTGTAATATCAACATTTCCTATATTAATCGATATTAATAATACAAAAAATAATATACAAATAGTAATTAAAAGATAGAGAGGAACTAGTCCCCTCTTTTTAAATGTCATTAATAATTCAACTCCCTAGCATACTCTTCACCATGAAATTTTTCAATTAATATCTTTAGCCCATCATTAATAAGTCTTGGTCCACTTAGATTAAATACATTCTGATCAACTATAAAATATGTTTCATCTTTTATAGAACTAAGCCCAGTATATACTTCTTCTGATAACATAGTATTTATGTTGTATTCGTTACCAAAAATATAATCAGGATTATGATCTATTAATTTTTCTAAACTATATAACCAACCAGTAGTGTCATCAGCTACATTAATAGCTCCTGCTCTACGAATAAGATCAGCAATAAAAGTATCTTGTCCAGCAGTATATTCTGCTTTTCCAGTACCAACAACATAGTATACACGAGGTTTATTTTTAATATTAGTCAAAACATATTCAGCTCTATTTAATTTGTTTTCAAGTGAAGCATTTAATCCACGTGCTTCATAGTATTTATCAGTTATAAGTCCTAGTTCAATAGTAAAGTTGAATATATCTTCGATACTTTTTCCACTAGTACTTCCGTAGATAGCAATTCCAGCTTCATTTAATTTTTTAAGTACTTTTTCTTTAAAGTGAGTTTCTGCAATTACTATATTTGGATTTAACTCAACTATTTTTTCAAGTTGAGGAGTATACATACTTCCAATACTTGGTAATAAAAGAGCTTCTTCTGGATAACTAGCATAGTCAGTTCTAGCAAGAAGTTTGTCAAAAGCTCCAATTTCATATAATTTTTCAGTAACTCCAGGTGATAAACTAACAATAGAATCAACTGGTTTATCTACTTTAAACATTCCTTTTTCAAGGGGTAAAGTAGGGTGAGCATTTTTCATTAAATTATTACCAGATTTTTCATAATTTAATATATATAATAAATAATCAAAATCTATATATGTTTCCCCATTTTTTACTATAGTTTCATTAGTAAGGAAAAAACTCTTACTATTAACTTCTACTTCTTCTTCTCCCTTTACAAAACTTAACTCTAATCCTTCTTGGTCAAGGGCAACAATATTATTACTTTCACTATAATTAAGTCCAAAATACTTTGCGTCTTTGGCATTTAAATAAGTATAATTCTCTATAATTTTTGTATCTAATTCTTTTCCTTCACCATTAATATAGTATTGTTCTGCTAATAGTCCAAATGCCATAGCAAAAAATACAGTTATTTTTTTGTACATCCTATTCTCCTCCTAAAAAAATCTCTATAGTATTTTAGCATAATTTAAAGAAATGTAAAGGATATTAATTATACTAATATTATATAAATTAGAAGGATAAAAAGAAAATTTTTTAACAATTTAAAAAATGAGTTAAAAAGTCAATAATTTATTAGAAGGAAATAAGATTTCTTGGGAATATAATAGTTATAGACAAAGTTTAAAGAAAGGGGTAGAGATGAAAAAATACTTGTTTTTTATGATTTTAATTAGTTTTTTATCTTTTGGCCAAAAGAAAGAAATAATAGTTGCAGTAGACGAATGGGCTCCATTTAGAATAATGAATGAAAAAGAGTATAAAGGTATAGATTTTGATTTGTGGAAAAGAGTAGAAGAAGAGCTTGATATAAGTGTAAAGTTTGAAAGATATCCTTGGGGAAGAGCTCTTGAGAGAATGGAAAAAGGTCAAGTAGATGCTATGGCAGGTCTTGCTTATACAGAAGAAAGAGCAAAAGTATATATTTATTCAAAAGTTCCATATTATACATGTACTACAGTTTTTTATACTAAAAAAGGTTTGGGAACAAAAATAAATACATATAATGATTTGTACAAATTAAATAGTATTGGTTATGTAATAGGTTCAGCTTATTTTGACAAATTTGATACTGATGGGAGGCTTAAGAAAGTAGAAGTAGCAACGGAAGTACAACTATTAAAACTTTTAGAAACAAAAAGGTTAGAAAGTATAATAGGAACTGAATGTCAAGTTGACTATGAATTAGCTAAATTAAAGATAAATAATAAATTTGATAAGAGTAATTATAGACCAGATAATGCTGTAGATTTGTATGTGGCTTTTTCAAAAAAATCAAAAAATATCAAATTATTAGAGGAAATCAATGAATTATTGCTAAAATTAAAGGAAGAAGAGTGGAGTAAAGAAGTTGAAAAAAATTATTTTTAGGTGGTTATTATGAATATACAAAATAAGTTTATAATCCCAACCCTATCATTTTCTATAATTACTTTTGTTATTTTTGCTATTTTTTTAATAGCAGATGAAAAATCAAGATTAGAAGATGATTTTCTTAAAAAAAGAAATCAAACTAGTTTATTAGCTAGTTTAGTTAATGTTGAATCGCTTTGGAACTTTGATTATAACGGAGTAGAAGTAAATACAAAAGCTTTTTTAGATGATGAAGATATAGTAAGGATTGAAGTAAGAGATGTAACAGGTGAAAAGATATTCTCAGAATTTAAAGAATATGAAAGTAGTGATGTTGTTATAGAAAAAAGCCTTATTACAAGGGAAGAAGAAGAAATAGGTGAGATAGAAATTCATTTTTCAAGAAAAAGGATAAATGATAGAATAAAAGAAAATGCACTGATGATAGTTTTATTAATTTTTTTAATTACCCTAATAATAGCAAGTACTATAATAACAGTTTCAATTATAGTAACAAAACCTATAAAACAAATACAAGAATATTCTATGAAGATAAAAGAAGGGGATTTTTCTCAAAAGCTATCTATTAGCAGTCGAGATGAAATAGGTCATACGGCAAAAATGCTTGAAGATACAGTTAATAAATTAAATACTGTACTAAAAGAAATAGATATAGGTCAAAGTGCAATTACAAGATCAGCTAATGATATAGGAGTTTCAAATGAAACTTTAGCAGAAAAAACAAGTGAACAAGCTGAAAGTTTGCAAGAAACAACTAGTACTATAGAACAGATTAGTGCCATAGTAAGAATAAATTCGGAAAAAACAAAAGAAGTAAATAAACTTACACAAGATACTTCATTAAAAATAAAAGAATCTGGAGAAGATTCTAAAAAACTAGAAGAAGCTATGATAGAGATTATAGAAAGTTCCAAAGCTATTGATAATATGATAAATGTTATTGATGATATAGCCTTTCAAACTAATCTTTTGGCACTTAATGCAGCAGTAGAAGCAGCAAGAGCTGGGGAGCAAAATAGAGGTTTTACAGTAATTGCTGAAGAAATAAGAAATTTGGCAAAAACAAGTAGTAGTGCAGCAAAAGATATAAAAGAAAAGATTAAAGAAGGCGAATCAAAAATTAGTGAAGGAAGTAGGTATATTAAGCAGACTCTATCAAATATGAACCATGTTATTTCAGATGTAGAAGAGATAGCTACAGTAATGGCTGATATTACAGAATCAGTAACTGAACAAGAAAAAGGAATTGAACATATTAAAGAAGCTATATTCGAACTGGATAATATAACTCAACATAATGCAAGTGTTGCAGAAGAAACTTCTTCAATTACAAGTGAACTTAGAGAAGAAGCAAACAAGTTATCAAAAGTATTTAAGTTCTTTAAATTTGGAAATTAGAATTATGTTAGAATATATTTAAGACTAATTTATTTAATTAGTCTTTTTTGATTTTAAAGATTTAATTAATTATATGAAATATAGATAAAAAATTAACAGCTTATGAAAGCGGAACAATTAGATTAGTTGCTATTATAATGACATTAGTGCAAACTTTCTTTTTATTTAAAAAACTTTACTAATAAAATAAATAATTTGTATTAAAAATTATAATTTAACCTAGAAATTAAGAGAAAAATTAAGTAGAATTATAGTAACAAGAAAAGGGGGAGAAATATGACAAGGGCTCTTATATTTATTATTCTGACATTTTCAATTTTAGGAGAAGTGGCATTAGATAATAAAATTGATATGTTAATTGATCAAGATAGGAAAGAAGTTGAAAGTATTTATTATGAATTAATCGAGCAAAATAATGAATTGATTTTAAAGGATAAATTAAAAGATTTAGAGAATATTAATGGGGTAAATAAATTTCATGGTTATAATCTCTTAAGTTATGCTTTTATTAATTCAAAATATAATTTGATACCTACATTAAAAGAAAGTGGAGGTCAAATTGACTCTAAATCTGTAGGGAGTTTTAAAGGGCAATATATTAGATATTTGAATGAAATAAATATAAAAGAACTAGTAGCATTTGGATACCCAAGTATATATAACTTTAAAAATGAAAGTGAAAGAGCTATTGATGGACTTCCTTTTGTTTATATGCAAATGGTTTTATACATGTTAGAAAATCCTTTTGATACATTCGAAAATTTTTATGATTCATATTCATTTTTATTAAGAACATTAGGTAATGACGCGTATAAAGTTTTAGAAAACTATATATTAGCCCTTTTGAATACTAATTATAAATGGGGAATAAAAGTAGGAGAAGAAGAGTATAATATTGATTTTAATTTTGTAGATAAAAACATAGACAAAAAGGGTTTTACAAGAATTGGAGCATCTAGTTTTATTTATGGTGAAGATATTATGAGTATAGATCAAAGAAAAGAAGAATATTTATGGACAATTAGTAAATTTTTTCATAGAAGAGGGGAAGTTTTTGGTCAGATATGTAGTTATTACATATTAAGACTTTTGGAGGAAGAGAGAGCAAAAGACATAAGGGCACAAGAGATTTATGATAAATATGCTTTTGAATTAAAAGAAAGATATAATACTTTTGCTATTAATTGGAATAAAGGAATTTTACCAGAATATCCCTATGACAGATATAAAGGATTTAAAAATAGATGGGGAAAAATAGTAAAAGTACCTATTCATATTGATGGTGGATATTTGAAAAGTCAAAGGGACATATTACCTATTATAAATGAACCAGAAGAAGGGAAAAAATTATATAGTGTCGATTATAAAGATATAAATTATTTTAGGCCTGGTTTTGAGATCATAAAGGAAGAATTGAATAAAATTACAAAAGATAGCAAAAATGAAGATATTAAAAATTTATTCGATTTGATTAATATGAGTTCATATAAAAACAATGATGATTTATGGATAGAGTTTTATTTTGTAATAAAAGATAATAACCTTAATAGCAACTTTAAAAATTGGATATTAGATAGAATTATAATATTGAATACAGGAACTTATGAAAGAGTGCTTTTGAAACATTATAATTTTATTGAAAGATTAATTAATAAAGATTATATCTATGATGCTATAAAAGTATATAATGCTCTTAAAATAAGGGGAATACAACATTATGAAACAATATATGAACAAGATTTTAAAGAAAAACTAGGTGGAGCTTTAGCTCTTAGTGTTTCGGAATATTTGACAGATGAATATTATAGTCAATTAGAAGATAATCATACCTTGAAAAAATTTTTATTAAAGGATGATTATGAAGATATAGAAGGATTTGACGGTGAAATAATAATTCTTCTTGATTTTGAAGAAATAAAGAAAATAACAGATATGGGTATGGAGATGATAAATACTGAAGGTGTAAGAGGAATAGATTTAATTAGAAAAATACCACCTCAAACATTTTTATCAACATGGCCAAGGGAAGAAAAAGCAATAGAGATATATAAAGAGTTTTTACTCGAGTATATAAAAGTGTTAGATAGAGATGGAAGTAAAGTAGAACTAACTATTAGGTTTGCTTTGGAACTGGTAGAACACGGAGTTGATAATAGGGAAATATACGAAGTATTAGTAAATAACTATAAAAAATCTTATGAACGTAGTAAGATAGAAATTTATAAAGAAGAAGCAGAAAAGTTTGAAAAGATATTAAATGAAAATTATTAATAACAGTTGAAAAAGTAGTAAAATTAGGGTAAAATTATATTAATAATTAATAATATCACAAGGGGAAGAAAAATGATTAATTTTATTAATAATTTTCGGAAAGAAAAAGTATTAGAAGAGATAGAGAAAGATACAAGTAATATAATATATGCTAGTAAAAAACTGAAAAATGATAAAGAAGTTGCAATAAAAGTAATAGATAAAAACCCTCTTCACTTTAAATATTTAGGAGAAAAAATAAGAGAAGATTTAGAAATTTGTTTTTATGCTCTTGATAAAAGTAGCTTAGTATGCCCCTTTGTTGGAAATAAAGTTAGAAATATTCCATTTGTTCAAGAAATAATAGATACGGGTAAAAGCCTTAGGTTAGTAATAAAAGAGAAAGTTCTTTTAGATGCGAGTATAGCAAAATTTTTTCCTACATTTTTACTAAGAGACAAAGAGTACATAAGAGAGTTATTAAGTTATAATGGTGAAGTATTAAAGTATACATTACCTAGTACAAGAGAAGATAAAAAAATGGTTTTAGTGGCAGTAAAAGACAGTCCACTTGCCCTTAGACATGCTAGCAAAAAAATTCAAAATGATTTGTTTTTGGTTTTTGAATCTTTAAAAAAAGATATTGGAGTTTTGGATTTTGTTAAAATTGAAGATAATCCAATTTGTAATTTGATTAGAGAAGAACATATTAGTTTGTGTGAAGCAATAATAAAACTAAAAGATTTGGAAAACTTAGATGATTATATTCCAAGAGAGTTTCTGCGAGAAATGAAAAAAAGTAGTATTTTTAAAGATATAAAAATCTGTAGGAAATTAGTACTTGATGATGATAAAATAAGAAATACATTAAACTACATAAAAAAGGACGCAAAATATTATTTGGAAGTAGAAAATGAACTTAAAAATAGCACTTATTTTGCAATAAAAGCTTTAGAAGAAAATTTGGAAGTGCTAAATCTTATTCCAGATAATATAAGGAAAAGTGAAAAATTTTTGGAGCAAGCAAGTAAAATAACAAGTAAAGTTTTATTATTTAGCAATAATAAAGATAATAAAATTTTTATTTAAAATTATTAAAAAATAAAATGTTCATGAGAACTGAATTAATACTCAGTTCTCTTTTATCTTTTTGAAATAAAGTCGAAGGAAATAATAAAAATAGTAGAATTAGAGTAGTTTGAAGTTTATAAAAAAAATATAAATGCTAAATTATTAGGAGAGATAATGAAAAACTTATATGAAATTGAAACTTTCTTAAAAGATTATTTTTTTGAAGAAACTTTTCATTTGGAAAATTTTAAAAATAATGATTTAGAAAGAAATGAGATTTTTTTAATAAAAACTTTGAAAAAGGGTAATTATATTTTGAAAAGTTACTATAAAAAATCAAGAAAAGATTCGGAAGAAGTAGCTCTTAAGATGCTTGAAGATATAAGTAATTTAAGTCCTAAGTGTTATCTGAGTAAAAAGGATAAAAATTATTTGTTATTAGAATTTAAAGAAGGTAAAAATCTTTATGAAATAATTAATGAAATTGACAAAAGGGAACTTTTGAATATATATTTTAACCTAGGTAAAGAAATACGTAAGATTCATAGTTATAAAAAAGAAGATATTGAGAGAGATTTATTTGATAAATCTATAGTGGAAATAGAAACAAAGATAAAAGAATTTTCTCTAGATAAAAAATTTGATAAAATTATTAATATATTAAAGGAAAAAAAATCTGTTTTCCAAGAGAAATATTCATTGATTCATGGTGATTTTGATAGTAGAAACATCTTAGTAAAAAATAGTAGAGGTTTTTATACATTATCAGGAATTATCGATTTTGAACAAGCTAGGTATGATAATAGGAATTTTGATATAGTAAATATATATATGAAAGATTTGTGGAAAGATAAAAATATTGAAAAATCTTTTTTTAAGGGATATAATAGCAAAAATAGTATAAGAAGTATTGATAATTATGAAATTTTTATACTATATCTTGGATTAGAAATGTGTAAAAGATCATTAGGGCACCCAAATACCCAAGATTATTTTGAAACAGGCATAAAATGGATAAATTTTTATATAGAAAATTGTAATAAAAAAGGAACTGAAAAGTTAGAAAAGCTTTAAACGAAGATAAACTTAGAGATTTATTCATCTAATTAAACAATGTAGAATATTGAAAAACTTTTTTTAATGAGAAATGGACCCTTGCAAAAGAGTCCATTTTATATATCTAACTAGTAAGTTCTATAAAAGTATCTATATCTTTTTTAATGAGTTCTAAAGATGCTTTCCAGAAATCTTTTTTAGTAAAGTCTATATTTATAAATTTACCTATATCTTCTATAGTTGATTTTCCAGTTAAAGCTAGAAGTTCATTATATTTCTCTACAAAAGTATCTTTATCTTTTAGGTATTCAACATACAATCCTTTTGCAAATAAAAGACCAAAAGCATATGGATAGTTATAATAATTGCTGTCGGCACTGTAATAATGCCCTTTACATATCCACATATATGGATGTAAAAGATCATGATCTAAACCATCTAAATAACTTTCTTTTTGTGCTTCTACCATAAACTCCCTAAATTTATCTGGGCTAATAGAACCATTACTTCTTTCATTAATAACTTTGTTTTCAAATGAAAATCTGCTGTATATATCAACTATAACTTGTAGTGAGTCACTTATATCTTGCTCAAGGATAGTTATAGTATTTGTTTTATCCGCACCTTCAAGTACTGCATTTTTTACTATAGTTTCACAAAATATAGAAGCAGTTTCTGCAAGTGGCATAGGATAATCACTATTTAAGATTCTTTCGCCATTAAGAGCTTCACCATGAAAAGCATGACCTAACTCATGTGCGAGAGTAAGTACATCACTAAAAGATCCAGTAAAGTTTGATAAAATACGACTTTGTTTTAGACTTTGAATATTAGAACAAAATGCCCCTCCAACTTTTCCTTCATATGGATCAAAATCTATCCAAGCTTCATCAAAAGCTCTTTTTGCAAGATTACCTAATTTATCACTGAATGTATAAAAGTTTTTAAGGATAAAATCACGAGCTTCTTCGTGAGTAAAAGTTAAGTTTGCATCACCTACAGGAGCAAATAAATCATAAAATGGTAGAGAATTTTCATGACCTAATAATTTTGCTTTATGCTTAAGAAATTTTGCAAAATACGGAAGAGATTCTTTCATAACTTCTAACATACTCATAAGTGTTTCTTTTGATAATCTAGAATTTTTTAAAGTTCTAGTTAAAATACTATCAAAACCTCTAAGTTTAGTTTCAGTAAGAGCTTCCCCTTTTATACCATTTAAACAAGTAGCTACACTTATTTCAATATTTTTATAAGCTTTTAATTCAGCTTCATATGCTCTTTTTCTTATATCTTTATTTTTGTCATAAGCTAAGTTTCGAATAGCACTTAGATTAAGCATCTCTTCTTTATCACCATTTTTAAAGGGAATAAGAAGGGTAGAAGTAAGAGTATCTTGTAGTTTTGAAAAAGTACGAGAACCAGTATTTTTCATTTGCTCTAATAGTAATTCTTCTTCTTTTGACAATATACTTTTTGCTTCTTCTTTTTTCTCTAGTATATGAAACTTGTGCTCCTTTAAATAATCACTTGTTTCAATAATAGCTAATAAAGCATCACAGTCACGAAGTGTTTCTTTAAAAATAACTTCTAGTTCAGCTACTTTAGTAAACAAACCTTCAGCATATTCAATAAGAGCTAAAGCTTTTTCATTTTGTACATTTGTAGCGAAAGATAATTCTCCAAAGTTAAAGATTCTTTCAAATCTACCATAGATAGAAGTGAACTTTTTTAATATTTCTTCTAAATTATGTGTTGAAACTTCTTTAAAGTTTTCTCCAGCCCACAGAATAGCTGAATTAAGCTCTTCTTCCAATAAGCTTTTTTCTTCTTCTAATTTTTTAGATTCGAAACTTTTGTAAAGAACATCTAAGTTCCAATTTTTTTTCATTATAACCTCCTATTAATAAAGAAAGGTTGACTATGCCAACCTATTCTAATATTTTTTAATTTCCCCATTCCAATTCAAAAGATTTTCTTCGATAAAATCAATGATTTTTTTATGTTCTTCATTTCCTCTTTTTTCTATCTCAAGAGCTTCTCCAAACTTAAAGTGTATAGTTTTATCTCTATTTATTGGACCTAAATCCTTTATTGGTGATTTTGAGTTGCCCCAAAAGTCAGTTTTAAGAGCTATTGGAACTACTTTTACCCCAGCTTTAGCAGCAAGTTTTACTCCTAAAGATCCAAAAGCTTTTTGATCAAATTCAACATTTCTAGTACTTTGAGGGAAGATAATTATTGAAGTTCCTTCTTTAAGAAGTTTTTCCCCTTCTTCCATTACTCTTTTATAGTCATCTCTTGGATTTATCCTTCCTACAGCTATAGGGTCACGAGATTTCATAACAGGTCCAAATAGTGGGAAAGTAAGTAAACTTTCTTTTACCACAAATGTAACTGGTTTAGTTGGTGCAATCATAGAAGGTAAAATCATAGTTTCAAGAGTACTCATATGATTTGCAATAAACACACAAGGTTCTTTGTCTTTTAACACACTATCAAGTCCTTCAACATGAAACTTTCCACCTACATCTTCTAAAAGGTTAAAAATCCAACTTGATGATTCAGCCCACTTGAATCTATCATAAACACCTTTTACAGCAAGATTTCTACACTTTACTACTATTTTAAAATATCTTAGTAAAAAATAAAGACGCGTATTAAATACTATTCTATCTCCAAATTTTCTCTTTTTTTCTTTAGGTGTAGTATAGTTATTACTATTAAAATAAAGTTTTTCCACAATAACCTCCTATTAAGTTTCTAGGAATATTATACTAGAAAATAATATAAATTTAAAGAAAGAATTTTTCTTTAATTAAATAATTATACTAAACAAAAAATAAAAAAAGAGTTTAACATTTAAGTTAAACTCTCATAATTTCTTATTGGTTATCTGCGTATTTTCTAATTTCGTCTGCACCAATGTAAGTTTCTTTTGCATCGTCTCCATCAGCAATAACTAATGTAGGAACAGCTCTGATTCCAAAGTTTTGTGCTAATTCGATGTTTTCATGTGCATCTAAAAATTCTATATCGTTAAACCCTTCTAAAGCAGCCTTTGCAGGTGGACAGTTAGGGCAAGTTGTAGTTGTAAATAAAATTTTTCTCATTTATATCACTCCTTTTCTTATATAAAATAGTATACTACGTCAATATACTTTTGTCAATATCAAATTCAAAATTAAATATGAAAAGTATGATTAATCAATTTTCAAAGGATTTTTTTTGAAAAAATCAACAATTCTAATGTTTCTGTCTATACTAGTATCTATATAAAGGCTTTGATCAACAGATATAAGAGGTTTAGTTATATCATAATCGTTTAATCTAATAATAGTCCCTTTAAGACCATTACTTAATAAAACTTCTGTACCTAAATAATATTCACTAAACTTTTTTGTAAATGTCATAACAACACTTAAATCTAACTTACCAAATGCTTCTTCTTGAAAAAGTTCTAAAACTTTAAAAGGAATTTCTTTTTTCTTGTAAACTCTGTCACTAGTCATTGCATCAAAAATATCAGCAACAGTGAGTATTCTTGCAAATAGAGGAATCTCTTTATCTTTTAAACCTAGAGGATAACCACTACCATCTATTTTTTCATGATGAAGAGAAATTGCTCTTATTACATCATCATCACAATAATTTAATTTATTAAGAAGTATATATGAATAAACAGGATGTTTTTTTATTACTTCAAATTCTTCATAGGTTAGTGAACTAGGTTTGTTTAAAATACCCTTTTCTATCTTACATTTTCCTAAATCATGCAATAGACCAGCCATAATTAATTTATCTAAATCATTTTCTTTTAGACCTAGCCATTGTCCGATAAAATGAGATAAGACTGCTACATTTACAGAATGTCTATAAAGGTAATTATCTAAATCATGATTTGTTATAATTTCATTTAAAACATTAACATTAATTCTTAAATTCTCTTTAATATCTTTTACAGCAACATTAATTCTTTTAGCAAAATCAGTTGAATTTTTATTTACATTCAAATTTTCAAAAGTTTCTTTTAAATAATTAGAAACTCTATTAAAATTATCACTAATTTTTCTTTTGTCTCTGTAGATGAGATTTGGAACTAATAAATTAATATTTTCTCTTTTTTTTCTACTTTTCAATAACTCTTTTTTTCTAAAATGAATATTAATTCCAGTAATTGATTTGTTTTGTTTAATAATTTTTAATACTTTTTCTGTAATAATACTTGATTCTTTAATTAATAATGCACCACTTTTGTTATAAATATTTTCCCCTAATACCATTCCAACTTGTACTTCGTCTAAAGTAATATAGTATCTTTTCATCATACCTCCCTAGGCAAATTATAACATAATTTAGAAATAGTACCAAAAAATAAATTAGATTTTTTATAAAAAATTCTTACATTTTTTTTACTCTTTATAGTTGAATAAAGAAAGTTTCTAGGTTAAGATAAAATAGGGAGATAGAGGTGAAAGATGGGTATAAAAATAGCATATTATTCGCATGGTGGAAAAGAAGAAAATCAAGATTCTATACTTATAAAAGATGAAATACTGAATATGAATTTTGAAAGACCTATAAATAAAATAGTTGAATATGACAGAAATTTTTTTATTGCCCTTTCAGATGGATTAAATAACCATAGACAGGGTAAGTTTGCTAGTAAGTATATTTTGAGCACACTTAATAATCAATTACCTTTTTTAACTTTTGGAGGAAAAGTAGTAGAAGCACTTACTAAAACTCAAGAAGAAATGGTAAGATTTGGAAAATTGAATGAAGAATATTATAGTATGGGTGGGACTTTAAGTGGACTCTATTTTGATACGGAAAAAATTAGTTTTTTTTCTGTTGGAGATAGTAGAATATATAAAGTTAATAAAAATCACCTTTTAAAAATAAGTAGAGATCATAGTATAGTAGAAGAGTTGCATGAAAAAGGAATTATTACTAGAGATATGATGGGTACCCATGAATTAAGTGAGTATATTACTTCTGCTATTATGGCTTATCCTCGTGATACATTAGATATCTATATGAATGAGGAAGATTTTGGTAGAGTAGAAGGTTTATATATAATATGTACAGATGGTTTATGGAAGAATATGAGGCATAAAGAACTTGAAGAAACTATAAATAATGAAGTCAGTTTATGGTCCAAAGGATTAATTGAACTTTTAAGAGATAAAAGAATCAAAGTTAATCATTCATATATAATTATCAAAATTGAATAAAGATTTTAAATAAAAAGATTAAGTAAGGGTATATATTAAATATAACCTACTTAATCTAAATTTTTTTAGTGTAAAATTTAATTGTTAATAGTCAAAGTTAAAAATTTACTTTTTATCTTTGTTTTTTTCCTTTTCTTCTTTTTCTTTCATTATTTTAGCTTCAAAAGCTTCATTTGTATCTAGAGCTATTTTTTTCTCTAGTACCAAAAATATAACTGCATAAAGAAACCAAGAAAGGAAAAGTATAATCGCATAAGCAAAAATTTGCATATTTACTGGGTAAAGTATCTCACCAATCAGACCTACTAACAAAGTTATAATAAAAAACTTATTTGAATTCAGTTCTTTTTTTAAACCAATTAAAAAAGCATATACAGTTGCAAAACTTATATGGAAAATTAGTGGTGATACTATAATATCTTTTAATAAACTTCCTTCTACTTTAAAAAACTTCCCTCCTAAAAACATTAATGGAAGGTATAAAATTAGCGAAAGAAGCCCACTAGTAAAGCCAATTTCAAAATATTTTCCCTTATCTTTACAAATAATTCTCTCAAATGATTCTGCCATAATTCCCCCTAAAATATTTGATACTTATAAGATATACTAAAGTTACGTTTAATTCAAGAGAAAATTAGAGTAATTTGGATTTTTATCTCGTATAAAGTATATAGGGAGGAAAAAAATGAATAAAATAATTTTGTTTCTAATAATAAATATATTTTTGTATGGACAAAGTATAGTGATGGGTTATAGAACTAGTGAGAGAATACCCCTTATTAATAAAGAAGATAATGATGGACTTTATAGAGATTTGTATACAGAAGCATTTGATAGGTTAGGATATGATTTAGAAATAGTTCGTTTACCAAAAGTAAGAGTATTAAACGAACTTGATAAGGGAAATATTGATTTTTATCCAGGTTTTACATTTACAAAAGAAAGAAGTGAATATGTTTTTTTTATAGAAAATGGTTTGTATAATGAAGATGTTATATTAACCCGAGGTGAAGTAGATGATTTTGATAGTTTAAATGATTTGAAGGGACTTAGATATGCTAGACCACTTGGAGGACCAGAATATTTTCAAGAAAAGTTTTTAGAAGATATAAAAGTATTTGAATATCCAGAATTAAATTTGGAACAAATTATAAATTTATTAATATATAATAGAGCAGATTTTTTGATATATGATTATGATTCGCTTAGGTACTATATAAAAGAAAATAATATAATTGGACTTAAATTTCATAAGAATTTATTAAATAATAAACAAGTAATGTATTTAGGTTTTTCACAGAAGTCAAAGTTTTTTCAAAGTGAAATTAACGAAAACTATGATAAAAAGAAAAAAATTACCCCAGAAAATTTTCCAATTAAATTAAAAGAGGGTAGTTTAGCTTATAAACTGGAAAAAGTTTTGTTAGAAATGAAAAAAGATGGCTTTACAGATAGTTTAGTAAATAAATACTATAACAAATAATAATGAAAAGTTTTATATAAATTTTAAAGTGTACAGTTTATACTGGACACTT
>CAZHXU010000046.1:0-18092 GCA_964536535.1 uncultured Fusobacteriaceae bacterium | reverse complement strand
AGAAAAAGAAATTACAGAAAAAGAAAATATAGAAGAAGAAATAATAGAAGAGAATTTAGAGGAAAAAACTAGTGAATCTCTAGAGTTTGAAGAAGAATCAGTAGATGAAGAAGAGATAGTAGAAAAACTAATAGAAGAAAATCCATTATATCAAAAAGTATTTGCTTCTACTCATCCTACTCCTGATGAAAAAGAAGAGAAAAAATCATTATTTTCTTTCCTTAAAAAAGATGATAAAAAAGAAAAAATAAAAGAATTGCGTAAAAAACGTAGGGAAGAAGAGAAATTAAGAGAACTACGTGAAAGAGAACGTAGAAAAAAGATAAAAGAAGATATTAGAAAACGTAAAGAAACAAATGGGAACTTGCAAGTAAAAGAAGAACCTCTTATAATAGCAGACGATATAAAAGAGGAAGTAAAAGTAGAAGAAAAAGAAGTTGTAGTAGAAGAAAATCAAATAGAAATCGATGAAGATAAAGAATTTGAAAAAAAAGTTGATGAAAGATTAGAGAGAAAAAAAGAGATTAGTGTTGATAAGGAAAAATTTGATGCATTAGTAGAAGTATTAAAATTGCCAGAAGAAACAGTACAAAAAGCAATAGAACTTTACCATGGAGATGGAATACAAAGTGCAAGAGAACTACATAATATTCTAGATGTAAGCCTTACAAAAGCAACACAAATAGTAATTAGAATGAATACGATAAAAGCAAAGGAGTTAAGATGATATTAGCATCTAATAGTCCAAGGAGAAAAGAGATACTTGAATCATTTGGATTTGATATAAAAATAATTACAGAAGAAGTAGAAGAAATAAGCGATAAAGAAGATGTTGTATCTATAGTTGAAGATATAGCAATGAAAAAAGGAAGAGTAATAGCCGATAAATTTAAAGGAGAAACTGTTGTGTCGGCAGATACAGTAGTAGTTTATAAAGGTGAAATACTTGGAAAACCAAAAGATGAAGAAGATGCAATAAATACTCTTAAACTTTTGTCAGGAAAGAAACACAAAGTAATTACTTCTTATGCTGTATTTAATAGGGAGCAAGGAGTAGAAGAAGTTAGAAGTGTTGAAACTAGTGTTAAATTTAAAAAACTTTCAGATAAAGAGATAAAGTGGTATGTAGAAAGTAAAGAACCACTTGATAAAGCAGGAAGTTATGGAATACAAGGATTAGGGAATGTTTTTGTAGAAGGAATTAAGGGTGATTTTTTTAATGTAATGGGTTTCCCTTTATCCCACTTTTATGATACACTAATGGTATTAGGATATGATGTTGAAAAGATAAAAGAAATTTAATTATTTATATTATTTACATTAATTTAGAAGAGGTGAAGAATGAAGTTTAAAGCTGGTAATTTTATCAAATTATTTTCAGAAGATTTAGGTATAGATCTAGGAACGGTAAATACACTTGTATGTATTAAAAATAAGGGTATAGTTCTTAATGAGCCTTCGGTAGTGGCTATTAATACAAAATCTAAAAAAATATATGAAGTAGGAGAAAAAGCTAAAAAGATGATAGGGAAAACTCCTGCATCGATAGAAGCTATAAGACCTCTTAAAAATGGAGTTATTGCAGATTATGAAGTAACTGAAAAGATGCTTAGAGAGTTTTATAAAATTGTATTAAAGAGAAAATTATGGACAAACCCAAGAGTAGTAATATGTGTACCAGCTGGTGTAACTCAGGTTGAAAGAAGAGCAGTAGTAGATGTAACAAGAGAAGCAGGAGCAAGAGAAGCATATCTTATAGAAGAGCCAATGGCAGCAGCTATAGGAGCAGGTCTTGAAATATTTGAACCAGAAGGATCAATGATAGTTGATATTGGTGGAGGAACTACTGAAATAGCAGTTATTTCACTTGGAGGTATAGTAAAAACATCATCGGTGAGAATAGCTGGAGACAAATTAGATGAAGCAATAGTTCAGTATGTAAGACAAAAACATAATCTACTTATTGGAGAAAAAACAGCAGAAGATGTTAAGATAAATGTAGCAACAGCAACAGATTTGGATGAAGAACTAGAATTTGAAGTAAGAGGAAGAAACGTACTTAATGGGCTTCCTAGAAATATCGTTATAAAATCAAGTGAGATAAAAGAAGCAACAGAAGAGCTTATAGCACAAGTTATTGAAGAGATAAAATTAACACTTGAAAAAACTCCACCTGAATTAGCAGCAGATATATATCAAAAAGGTATAGTACTTGCTGGAGGAGGAGCTAATATTAGAAACTTAGATAAAAAAATATCTGAAAGTTTACAAATTCCAGTTGTAGTATCAGATAATCCATTAAGTTGTGTAGTTAGAGGAATAGAAACATTATTAAAAGATTTTGATAAATACAGAGAAGTAATTATATCACCATCAGACTATTAAAAATCTGCCCTTGTATACACGAGGGCTTTCTATATGTTAGGGGTTATTATGAAAAAGATTATTTTATATTTGTTAATTATAATGAACATGTATAGTATTGATATAGTAAGTGCCAATGGGAATATATCTTTTTCATTTGATACAGATAGGGCACTTGTAAAAGATATACAATTATCACAAAATCTTAATAAATATGATATAGACTTTATGGGAATAGCATTAGTATATGAAAATCAGATTTATCCTTTGGATAAATATCCTGTAGAAGTAGAAGTATCTAAAGAAAATAATCATATTATTCAAAAAGGTATAGTAGCAGAAAAATTTCCTTATAAAATAACTATGTATGCATCTATGTTGGAAAAAAATAGATTAGTTTTTGATGTAGAAGTAGATACAAAAGAAGAAATAAATATTGCTTATTATTTGAAGGTAAAAAATACTTATAGAAATTTTGATTTGATAGGAGATATATATCAATATGATTTTTTCTATTTCAAAAATGATAAAAAAGATATAAAAGCTTATTTTACAAATGATTATCTAATGAGTGAAACTAGGTTACTACCATTTACAAAAGAATCTATAGTAAAAGATGATTTGGCTATATTCTTTTTGGAAGAAGGAAGTAGGAGTAGAAGTCAATTTGTTATAATAAGTGATAGTCTTAACCCTAGAGAAAATTTAGTAGATACAAATAGTGAAAAAGAATTTTGGTATACAGATAATTTGTCTGATGAAGAAAAATATATTAATACCCTAAAAGCTTTTACAAGACGTGATGGAAGTTTATATAACTTTTCATTAAATAATGGTTTAGTATATGTAGATGATATATTAAGTGGAATAGAAGCTTTTTTGCTCTATGGTTATATAGATGAAGCTAAAAGAAGTATAAGATATTTGATAAATTCAGGTTTAAGTTTTGATAAAGAGTATTTAATAAGTAATTATGCTTATGATTTAGAAAGAAATGAAGTTCTAAAAAAAGATAATTACGGTCCTATGTTAAATCTTATTAGTTCAGCTAAATTTTTAGAATTATTACAATTATACTATGAAAAAACAGGTGATTTGGACTATATAAAACAGGTTTATGATGAAGTAGATGAAAGAGTAGCAAAATATCTTTTGTCTTTTGTTTCAGAACAAGGTGTTGTTAAAAATAGTGGTGATTATCGTATTGGTCAGTTAGGAATGAAACCTTTTATCGAAAGTCAAAAAGCAGTATATGATAGTTTTTTAGCTTATGCAAAACTTTTAGAATCATTGGAAATAGATAATAGTATCTATATTGAAAAAGCAGAAGTGATAAAAAAAACAATTATTTTATATTATTTAGATTTGGGAAAAGTTTTAGATACACCTTTTTCAGATGAAGCAAGTATTAATAATATTTATTATGTAACAAAAGATTTTTTCTTTGATATTAATGAATATTATACATTTGTTCAAAATCATCTAAAAAGTGTAGATAGATACAAAGATAAAACATTATTAGAACAAGTTGAATTTATTAATTTTTTATTAGATAACAAATATTATCTAGTAGGAGAAGATAGAAAAGAAAGTTTAGTGGGAAAAATGGAGAAATCAGATTTACACTCCCTATACCAATTGCAAGAGAGTATAGAGTTTAGTGCAAAATATTTGATTATGCTAAAGAAAGGGAGAAAAGATGGAGATAGTTTATGAAATTGAAGCTATACTATTTTTGTATGGAGATGAGCTTGAGATAGAAAGGCTTGAAAAGTTTTTTGAAATAGGTAGAAAAGAACTTATTGAAGCCCTTGGGAAATTAAAAGCTTTAAAGGAAAAAAGTGGAGTAAACCTTAAGATAAAAGAAGGAAAAGTAAGTTTGGTAACAAATCCTGAATATGGGGAAACATTATTTAACTTCTTTAATCCAAAACCAAAACCTAAAAAACTTAGTAAAGCAGCTTTAGAGACTCTTACTATTATTGCTTATAGACAACCAGTTCCCAAAAGTGAAATGGAAAAAATAAGAGGGGTAAAAGTAGATGGAGTTATACAGAGTTTGGAAGAGAGAGACCTCATATACGTAAGTGGTATAAAAGAAGGGACAGGAAAAGCAAAACTTTATTCAGTTACAAAAAACTTCTTAAAGTATTTGAGAATAAACTCTTTAGATGAACTACCAAACTATAATGAGATAAGAAACGGAGATAAAGATGAGGATAAACAAGTATCTAGCTAGTTTAGGTATTGGATCAAGAAGAGAGATCGATAGGCTTATTAGTGAAGGTGAAATCAAAGTTAATGGAAAAATTCCTAGTGCTGGAGAGCAAGTGTCAAATGAAGATACTATATTAGTTAGGGGGAAAAAAGTAGAAGGGGTAGAAGAGAAAAAAGTGTACATACTCCTTAATAAACCTAAAAAATATCTTAGTGCTGCAAAGGATGAAAGAAAAAAAACAGTAGTTGATTTGGTAAAAGTACCTGAAAGAATATATCCTATAGGTAGACTTGATTATGAAACAGAAGGTTTAATACTGCTTACTAATGATGGAGATTTATTCAATAAAGTAATACATCCAAGGTCTGAAGTATTTAAAACATATATTGCTAAAATAAGAGGTAAAATTAGTAGAGATAAATTAAAAGCTCTTGAAATGGGTGTTGATCTTGAAGATGGAAGAACTTTGCCTGCAAAAGTAAAAGCAATAAAGATAGAAGAAGATACTTCTGTAGTTGAAATTAGTATTAGAGAAGGAAGAAATAGGCAAGTAAGACGTATGTTTGACGAAGTTGGTCATAGAGTTATAGAACTTAAGAGAACAAGTATAGGAAAGATAGAACTTGGTCATACAGAACTTGGTAAATGGCGTATGCTAACAGAGGGAGAATTAAAGTACTTGAGGAGTTTATAAGAATGAAAGATTTGATTTTTTTAATTGATTTTGATAGAACTATTACTATGAATGATAGTACAGATGAGTTGATGAAGATACATAATGAAGAACTTATGCTTGATTATCAAAATAGATTTCGTAGAAAAGAAATAAGAGTACGTGATTATATAAAAGGTTTATTAGAAAGCCTTAGATTAACAAAAGAAGTGTATAGTGAAGATGTAAGTAAAAATGTTATAGTAGATAAATACTTTAATGATTTTTTGAATCTAAAATATGATGTAAAAGTAGTTAGTGCTGGGGCATATGAAAATATACTTCCAGTTTTTGAGAAAAATAATATTAAAATAGAAGAAAAAGATATATATTCAAATAAGATAGAATTTGATGGGGATAAACTAACAGTAACATTTCCTCACGATAATAATGATTCTTTTGAAGGCATATGTAAAAAATCTATTTTATTAAAGTATAAAAAATTATATAAAACTGTAGTTTTTATTGGTGATGGTTATTCAGATATTCCAGCAAGCAAAGAAGCGGATATTTTGTTTGCTAAAGAAGGTAGAAGTCTTGAAAAATACTGTTTGAAAAATAATATGGTATATACACCATACAAGGATTTTTCAGATATTATAAAAGTAGTAAAAGAAAGATTTTAAGTTAAAGCGATTTTGAGATATATATCTTTTAAATCGCTTTTATTCATATTGGAAGGGTAAAAACAAGGAGGATTTGTGTATAGATTAAATGGGAAAAATTATGATAAAGATCCTTTTTCAAATTTTCAAAATTATGGCAAAGGTTTGTTTGAAACTTTGTATGGAGTAAAAAATAAAATACTTTTTTATAAAGAACATCTTGAAAGACTTAGAAAAAGTATGGAATTTATTAATTTGAAGTTGGATTATAATATAGAAGAAGAAATAGAAAAAATACTTGATACAAACTTTTATGAAGAGTTTATGTTGAAAATTTTAGTAGCAGAAGAAACTTTTTATTTGAAACTACTTCCTTTTCAAGGGAGATATTTTGAAGAAGGAATAAAGGTAAAAAGTATAAAAAACTTTTATCAAAATGAAATGGGTATGATAAAAAGTACAAATTATCTAGTAAATATATTAGCTAGGGAGGAACTAGTAGAAGAGGGCTGTTTTGAAGGTGTATTTACAAATAGGTTAGGTCAAATTACAGAAGGGACTATATCTAACTTGTTTTTTATAAAAGATAATATAATTTATACTCCTTCTTTGGAACTTAATATTTTACCAGGTATAACTAGGAAGAAGATAATAGAATTAGCAAGAGAAGAATTAGAACTTGAGGTACAAGAGGGATACTTTACTCTTGAGAATCTGAATGAAGCAGATAGTATATTTTTTACAAATTCCCTTATGAAAAAAGGCTTGGTGTGGGTAGAAGACTTTGCAGGTAAAAAATATCAAAAAGACGAAATTATTCACAAGATTGAAAATAGTTATTTTAAATTATTAAGCTCTATGCTATAATGAAATAGGTGGTGTAAATTGGACAATAGAAGGTTTAGAAAAAGGATAAGTATCTACGGAACATTGACATTAATGGCTTTTATAGTTTTATTAATACATTTATTCCGTATTCAAGTATATAAACATGAATATTTTAAAGGTAGATCAGATAGACAAATTAGAAGTTTTTATAAAGAAAGTGGGAAAAGAGGACGTATAATCGCTTCTACTGGTGAAGACCTCGCCTATGATACATATGAATCTGACTTAATTATAGATCCTAAAAGATTTGCTGAATATGAACACGGAGTAGAACTTTTAGAGTATCTGAGTACCTATAAAAAATTTAATGTAGATGGAGAGTTGGATAAATTATATAGCATTAGAGAAAAAAGATACTATAAATTTATAGTCGACCTTACATCAAATGAAAGAACAGAAATAGAGAAAAAACTAAAAGAATTAAAAGTGAATAAAAACGAAGTTTTTTTTGAAAAAAGAAATAAAAGAATCTATAATAGCGAAGATATGTTTAGACATATAGTTGGATTTATGGGATATTCTCCCGAAGAAAAAAGTAAAATAGTTGGGAGATTTGGTATTGAAAAATATTATGAAGAATACCTAAATCCAGAAGTAGTTAAAGTAGAAAGATTTTTAAGTGGAAATAGAAAAAGAGAGATACCAACTGTTGATACAGTAGAGATAGATCCAAAGGATAAAAATGGAGATAGTATCGTACTTACTATAGATTATGTAATCCAGTATATTATGCAAAATGAATTTAGAAAATTTATAGATGAATATGACCCAAGTTGGGTAGCTGGTATTATGATGAACCCTAAAACTGGAGAAATTTATGGAATGACATCATTACCTGTAAATAGTATTGCTCATAGTAGAAATAATGCTATTCAAAATAGGTATGAACCAGGTTCGGTATTTAAACCACTTATTGTTGCAGCAGCACTTGAAGAAGGATTTATTACTGAATCGGATATATTCTCAAATCCTACTGGAAGGATAAAAAAATACGGGGCAACTATGCGAGATGCCAGTAGAAGTGCTAGGGGAGAAATTACAGCAAAAGATATACTTATTAAATCAAGTAATGTAGGTATGGTAATGATAGCTGATGAGATACCTACTGATATATATGAATATTATCTAAAGAAATTTGGTTTATATGACAAAACTGAAATAGAATTTTTAGACGAACCATTTATCAAACAAGAAAAATATGAAGATTGGGACGGCTTAAAAAAATATTCTATGAGTTTTGGGCAAGGAATAGCAATAACACCATTACAAATGGCTAGCAGTTTTGCAGCTGTTATTAATGGTGGAAATCTAGTTAAACCAACACTTGTAAAAGAGATAATAAAAGAAGATGGCGAAAAAGTTTATGTAAATGAAGCTTTTGTAAAAGAAAGAGTAATTTCAGAAGAAACTAGTGAAATTCTTAAGGATATGTTAAAAAGTGTAGTAGAAGAGGGAACAGGTAAAAATGCACGTATAGAAGGTTATGATATAGGTGGAAAAACTGGGACATCACAAAAGAGTGGTCCAGGAGGATATGCAAAGGATAAATTTATTATTTCTTTTGCAGGTTTTTATCCAGTAGAAGATCCAGAATACCTTTTATTAGTAGTAGCTGATGAGCCAAAATCAAACTCTATTACTTATGGTGGAGCTTTAATGGCACCTCTTTTTAAAGAGATAATGACAAGAGTATTTACTTATAAAAAGATTTTACCTAGAGATATAGAAGTTTTGGATGGTACAAAAGATTTGGATATAAAAGAAGAAAATCTAGATTTTGTAATGGATACTATGCCAGAATTAAATAAACTAAGTTCTAGACAAGTAATTCAAGTTTTTGAAGGTACAAATATCGAAGTAGAGTTAGTTGGAAGAGGTTTAGTTTATAAACAAGAACCACAAATAGGTAAAAATATGAAAGATGTAAAAAAAGTAAAAGTATACTTGAAGGAGTAAAAGTGAAAGTTAAATATACAGGGAGTTTGTTAGAGTTTTATAAAAAGAATAAAGATGAGTTAAAGGGAGAATTTATCCTTTTAGATTCACCAAATAAAAATAAATTAAGTGAATTTTCCTATCTTTTAGGAAACTTTTCTATTAAAGTAAGAGTAAAAGATAAAAAAGTTTTGGTAAATAATAAAGAACAAACAGGTGAAGCTTTTGATATACTTAGAAAGATATTAAATGAAAATAAACCTGATAATTATGAAAAAAAACCTTGGTTTACAGGGGGGCTTGCTGGAATAGTTTCTTATGATTATAATAGATATATAGAGAACCTTCCAGATTTGGCAAAAGACGATTTGAATCTTCCAGACTTAGCTTTTGTATTACCACAAAGTGTAATAGTAAAAGATGAAAGAACAGAAGAATTATATTTCTATGATTATAGAGATACAGCATCAAATTGGAACTTTGATAGAGTAGAAGAAAAGATAGAAATAGAGCATAAAGAAATAAGTTTTGAAGACTTAGATAAATTTGATACAAATATCTCTAAAGAAAGATTTGAAGAGATAGTAGATATAGCAAAAGCATATATAAAAGAAGGAGATATCTTTCAAGTAAACTTGAGCCAAAGGTTTGGAGCTCCTATAAAAGATGGAGAAAGTATCTTACTTTATGAGATACTTCGTAAGATTAATCCTTCACCATTTGCATCATTAATGTATTTTGATGATTGCAAACTTATTAGTCAATCACCAGAAAGATTAGTAAGATTAAAAGGTGGTATAGCTGATACTAGGCCTATTGCTGGTACTAGAAGACTTAGAAAAGGTGATGAAGTAGAAAATCTTCGTTTGGAAGAAGAACTTAAAAATGACCCTAAAGAGTGTGCAGAGCATGTAATGCTTGTTGATCTTGAGAGAAACGACATTGGAAAAGTAAGTGAATTTGGTTCAGTAGAAGTAGATGAATTTATGATTATAGAAAGATATTCACATGTAATGCATCTAGTATCAAATGTAAAAGGGAGATTAAAAGAAGGAAAAGATGCTTTTGACCTTTTGGAAGCAATGTTCCCAGGTGGTACAATTACAGGTGCTCCAAAGATTAGAACTATGGAGATAATAGAAGAATTAGAAAATACAAGAAGAGGATTTTATACTGGGTCTATTGGTTTTGTTGATTTTAGCGGAGATATGGACTTTAATATAATTATAAGGTCTTTTGTAGAAAAGGATAATATGGTATATTTTCAAGTAGGTGCAGGAATAGTATATGATTCTGTAGCTGAAAGGGAGTATAAAGAAACTATAAATAAAGCTCGTGCAATGATACTTGCTTATGAAAATTTGAAAAACTATAGAAATTAGGTGTTTTATGAAGTACTTTATCTTACAAATTGATAAAATAGAAGGTTTTTATACCTACAAAGATGCTAATGATGAATATCATATAGGAGAACAAGTTTTAGTCCAATTTGGAAGAAAAAAAGTCAGTGGTTTAATTTTGGGTGAAGACAAAAGAACAGAATTTGACTTTAAAGTAAATAATATTTTAGAAAAATTAGAAGGAGAAGTTACGATTCCCCTTAATCTAATAAAACTTTTTTTATGGATTAAAGAATATTATGTTGTAAGTATGAGAGACATATTAACAACAGCGTATCCTCAAAATCTAAAAGTAAGGTATTCTAAAAGGTGCATGCTCTTGAATGAATATATTCCAAGGGATATGGTAGAAGAAGACTTAAAATATTACCTTCATAAAAAAAAGAAAGTTACTTATGATACTTTGTGTAAAAACTTTGGTAAAGAAGTAGTAGATAAACTTATAAAAGAAAAAAAAGTAGAACTTATAAAAGAAGTAATTCAAAAAAGAAGTAAAATTAAAGTAGAAGAGAATGATATATATAACAAAAAAGCTGAAAGAATTCTTAATAAAGAGCAAGAAGAAGCTAAAAATTCTATAATAAATGGAGATAAAACCTTTTATTTGCTAAAAGGTGTAACAGGTTCTGGTAAAACAGAAGTATATATAAAACTTATAAAAGAAGCTTTATTAAAAGGTGAAGGAGCAATATTTTTAGTTCCTGAAATATCTCTTACTCCTCAGATGATAGAAAGAGTAAGGGAAGATTTTGGTGATAATATAGCTCTACTTCATAGTAAACTTACTGGTAAAGAAAGAGCTGAAGAGTGGTTATCTATATATACAGGAGAAAAACAAGTAGTTCTTGGAGTAAGAAGTGCTGTGTTTGCACCTGTTAAAAACCTAAAGTATATAATAATAGATGAAGAACATGAAAGTAGTTATAAACAAGATAGTAACCCAAGATATGATGCAAGATATGTAGCTTTTAGAAGGGCTAAATTAGAAGGGTTAAAAATAGTATTAGGTTCTGCTACACCAAGCATAGAAAGTTTTTATTATGCTAAAGAAGGTTTGTTTGAACTACTAACTCTTAATAATAGATTTAGTACAGCAACTTTACCAGAACTAAAACTAGTTGATATGAAAGAAGAAAGTTCTAAAGGAAATCTTAGTAAAGAACTTTTGGAAGAAATAGCAAAAAGACTTAGAAAAGAAGAACAAATCCTTCTACTCCTCAATCGTAAAGGGTACTCCACATTTATACAGTGTAAAGACTGTGGTCATACAGAAGAGTGTCCCCATTGTTCGGTATCTATGAATTTTTATAAATCAGAAGGTAGATATAGATGTAACTACTGTGGGTACAGTAAAAAGTTTAGTAGATATTGTAGTAGTTGCAACTCAGATAAACTTAATTTTGCAGGACAAGGAACAGAAAAATTAGAAGATCAAATACTTGAATACTTTCCAAAAGCAAGAGTATTAAGGGTTGATGCAGAAACTGTAAAAGAAAGAGATGCATATGAAAGAATATATAAAGATTTTTTAACAGGAAAGTATGATATAATACTTGGTACCCAAATGATTTCTAAAGGTTTACACTTTCCAAATATAACCCTTGTAGGAATAGTTACAGCAGATACTATCTTACATTTTCCTGACTTTAGAGCAGGAGAAAAAACATTCCAACTTGTATATCAGGCAGCAGGAAGAGCAGGGCGTGGAGAGAAAAAAGGAGAAGTATTTATACAAACTTATAATAGTGAACATTATGTTATAGACAAAATCCTTGATAATGATTACGAAGGACTTTATAATATAGAGATAGAAAATAGGAAAATGCTTAAGTATCCTCCATTTGGAAAGATAATAAATATAGTATTATCAAGTCTTAATGAAGGAGAATTAAGGGTAGAAGCGGAAAAGTTTAGAAAACTTATAAATAATGATAACGTTGAGATATTTGGTCCTATGCCATGTGCTATAAGTAGAATAAAAAATAGGTATAGATATCAAATTTTTGTTAAAGGAAATAGGAAAGCTTTGCATGAGTTTAAAAAAGGGCTTTATGGAAAGATACAAGATAGTAAATCGGATAAACTAAGGATTACTATTGATGTAGACCCTATTAACCTAATGTAATAAGGAGATATTATGGTTCATAAAATAAGAATATATGGAAATGAAGCTTTGAGAGAAAAAGCAGAAAAAGTAGAAGAAGTAAATGATGAAATAAAAAAACTTTTGGATGACATGGTAGAAACTATGCTTGATGCACCGGGAATAGGTCTTGCAGCACCTCAAATTGGTGTTAATAAAATGGTTTTTGTATTTGGAATAGAAGAAGATAATATAAGAAAAATAGTAAACCCTGAAATTATTGAATTTGGTGAAGAAATAGTAGAAATGGAAGAAGGGTGCCTTAGTATACCTGGTGTTTATAAAAATGTTAAGAGACCAGAAAGAATAAAAGTCAAATACCTAAATGAAAATGGAGAAGAGATAGTAGAAGAATTAGATAGTATTTTAGCTAGAATCTTCCAACATGAGTATGACCATCTTTTTGGTGAATTATTTGTAGATAAAATTGGACCTGTAGGGAAAAAATTAATAGCTAAAAAACTACAAAAATTAAAAAAATTATCTAGCAGAATGTAGGTGGAAAAATGGTAGAAAGAATTAGAATATATGGGGAAGATGTCCTTAGAGAAAAAGCAGTTAAAGTAGAAAAAATAGATGATAATATATTAGAAACTCTTGATAACATGGTAGAAACTATGATAGATGCAGGTGGAGTAGGACTTGCAGCACCACAAATTGGAATAGGGCTTACTATGTTTGTACTGGGAGTAGAAGGGATTATACGTAAAGTAATCAATCCAGAAATACTATATTTATCAGAAGAATTGGCTGAAAGAGAAGAAGGGTGTCTTAGTATACCTGGAGTTTACAAAAAACTAGAAAGACCAAATATAGTTAGAGTTAGATATCAAAATGAAAAGGGAGAAGTAGTAGAAGAAGAAGCTGAAGGGCTTTTATCTCGTGCTTTTCAACATGAATATGATCATCTAATTGGAGAACTATTTGTAGACAAACTTGGACCAGTTGGAAAAAAACTTGTTAATAATAAACTTAAAAAACTAAAAAAATTAAGTGGTAAGGAGTGGAACTAATGAGAATTTTATTTATGGGTACACCAGATTTTGCCATACCAAGTTTAGATATAGTAAATAAAAATCATGAAGTAGTTGGAATTTTTACTAAAATAGACAAACCAAATGCAAGAGGGAAAAAAGTAAATTATGTTCCTGTGAAAAAATATGCGTTGGAAAATGAATTAGAAATACACCAACCTAACTCTGTAAAGACCGAAGAAACTATAAAAATTATAAAAGATTTAAATCCTGAATTGATAGTTGTAGTAGCTTATGGTAAAATATTACCAAAGGAACTTATTGATATACCAAAATATGGAGTAATAAATGTACATTCATCTATACTTCCAAAATATAGAGGAGCAGCACCTATACATAATGCTATTATAAATGGTGATGATGAAACAGGTGTTACGATAATGTATATAGCAGAAGAATTAGATGCAGGAGATATAATAAAAATATCTAAAACTCCTATTTATGAAGAAGATACACTTGAAACTTTACATGATAGATTAGCTACCCTTGGGGCAGATGCGCTTCTTGAAGTAATTGATGAGATGGAAAAAGGAGTGTCAACAAGAACACCTCAAAATCATGATGAAGCTACATTTGTTAAACCAATTAAAAAAGAAGAAACATATATTAATTGGGAAAAGAGTATGGTAGAAGTATATAATTTTGTAAGAGGAATGAATCCATTTCCTTGTGCAATGACAAATATGAATGAAAAACTTTTTAAAATATATATGGTTCAAAAACAAGAAAAAAACTATGAAGGAAGATGTGGCGAAATAGTTGATTTCATAAAAGGAATAGGACCAGTAGTAAAAGTAAAAGATGGAAGTGTTATACTTACTAAAGTAAAACCACAGAACAAAAAGTTAATGGATGGGAAAGATATAATAAATGGTAATTATTTCCAATTAGGAGATATATTACAATAATAGGAGGAAGACATGAAAGAACAAAAAATATCACCAAAGGTAATAGAAAGGTTAACTAAATACTTAAGATGTTTAGAAAACTTACCTCAAGAAGACTATATCTCTTCAGAAGACCTTGCTGAGAAAATGGGATTCACAGCAGCTCAAGTTAGAAAAGATTTATCAAATTTTGGAGAATTTGGAGTTAGAGGAAAAGGATACCAAGTAAGAACTTTACATTCAGACATAGAAAAAATATTAGGAGTACACAAAACTAATAATGTTATTATAATAGGACTTGGAAGATTAGGATCTGCTTTATTTGCTGAGCCTGAATTTACAAAAGAAAGTTTTAATATAGTAGGATTATTTGATAATTCAAAAGATAAAATCGGTAGTGAAATTAATGGAATAAAAATAAGAGACACAAGAGACCTTCAATATTTTATCGAGAGTAAAGAAGGAATAGAAACAGCTATCTTGACTGTACCAAAAGGAGCAGCACAAGATATAACAGATACTCTAGTTAAGTATGGAATAAGAGCTATACTAAACTTTGCTCCAATCCAGTTAAACGTACCTGAAAAAGTTGTAGTAGAAAATATAGATTTATATGCAAAACTACAAGAACTAAATTACTGGAAAGAAAGAGTAATCGAAAAATATAAGTAAGAGGATGTGGGGAAATGCAAATAATTGATGGTAAACAAACTTCTAATATCATCAAAGAAGAGGTAAAAAACGAAGTAGTAAAATTAAAGGAAGAGTATGGAAGAGTACCAGGACTAGCTGTTGTAATAGTTGGTAATGATGAAGCTTCTAAAGTATATGTGGGATCAAAAGTAAGAAGTTGTGAAGCAATTGGTATATACTCGGAAAAATATACTTTACCAGAAGATACTACACAAGAAGAATTATTAGCTTTAGTGGAAAAGCTAAATAATGATGACAAAATCAATGGAATATTGGTACAATTACCTCTACCAAATGGTTTGGATTCTAAAGTAGTTATTGATTCGATAGCTGCTGAGAAAGATGTAGATGGATTTCATCCTATAAATATTGGTAAAATGCTTATTGGTGATGAAGATACATTTAAATCATGTACACCATATGGAGTAGTTGAGTTACTTAAAAGATATAATATAACTATATCAGGTAAGGATGTAGTAGTTGTGGGTAGAAGTAACATAGTAGGGAAACCTCTTGCAGCTTTACTTATTAATGAAAGTGCAACAGTTACAGTTTGCCATAGCAGAACTAATAACTTAGGTGAAAAAGTAAAAAGAGCAGATATAGTAATTGCAGCAGTTGGAATTGCTAAATTTATAAAAGAAGATATGATAAAAGATGGTGCAGTTGTTATAGATGTAGGTATGAATAGACTAGAAACTGGGAAGTTATGTGGAGATGTAGATTTTGAAAATATAAAAGATAAAACTTCATATATAACTCCAGTACCAGGTGGAGTAGGACCGATGACTATAGCTATGTTAATGAAAAATACATTATTATCATTTAAAAAGACTTTATAATCCTCCTTTTGGAGGATTTTTCTTTAGGTAATTTTATATACTGTAGTTGAACAAAAATTTCAATATATAAGAACTTGATTATTATATATAATATGATGAAAATAAAAATAATTGTTAATATTGTTTTAAAAAAAAGATTAAATACGAAGTATATATTAAAAAATTACACTTGATATTACGAGATGTAACGTGATAAAATAAACTTAATAAAATAAAGGAGTCAAAATGAAAAAATTTATCATGGGAGAACTAAGGTCAAATGCTTTTTTATTCAGTAATGAGTTAAATGAGGCTGTACTTTTTGATTGTGGTTCAAAAGATTTGGAAGAAATATATAAATATTTAGAAGAAAATAAATTAACATTAACAACTCTTGTTTTGACACATGGTCACATAGACCATATTAGAGGTATGAATTTGTTAATGGAAAAATTTGAAAATCTGGAAGTTTATATTGGAGAAGAGGAAAAAATATTCCTTGAAAAATCAGAGTATAATTTATCTCATATGATATATAGAGAACTATACAGTGTTAAAGATTTAAATAGAGTAAAGTTTATAAAGGGTGGTGATGTGGTATTTGGATTTGAAGTAATAGATACTCCAGGGCACACTATAGGTGGAAAATCTTTTTATAATAAAAATCTTAAAGCATTAGTAACAGGAGATACTATGTTTGCAGGTGGAAGTATAGGAAGGTCAGATTTTCCAAGTGGAGATATTACAGAACTTATGAAAAGCATTAGAACATTATGTGAAAAGTTACCTGAAGATACGGTAGTATATACAGGTCATGGGGAAGAGAGTACTATAGGGTACGAGAAGAGTATACATCTAGGAAATAACTTTTCGTATTAAAGGAGATGAACAATGAACTTGGATAGAGCTACACTTATATTAAAAATGATGTCTAATCCAATTAGGCTAAACATATTAAAGGTACTTGCTGAAAGAGAAGAGGGCGAAAGAGAAACTTGTGTTGGAAAGATAGAAGAGATATTAGGTATTTCTCAATCGAGTATAAGTCAACATTTAGCACACCTTAGAAATTCTGGTATACTTACTTGTCAAAAAAAAGGCAAAAAAGTTTGTTATCAAATAGAAGAAGCAGCAGTACTAGATATCCTAAAGTGTCTATAAAGAGTTTTAATATTCATATTTGTATGTTATAATATGAAAAAACTAACTGGAGGATAAGATGGAAAAGATATACGACCTTGTAATTGTAGGTGGAGGACCAGCAGGACTAACAGCAGCTCTTTATGCATCAAGATCAAAACTGAGAGTATTAGTAATAGAAAAAGAAGGTATTGGAAGTTTATTAATGGCTCATAAAGTAGATAATTATCCAGGATATCCAGAAGGCTTGACAGGTAAAGAACTTTATGATCAAATGAAAAAAGGTGCTTTAAGATTTGGAGCAGAATTTGTTACAGATACATTTTTAGAGCTTAACATATATGAAAATCCAAGAGTTATTAAAGGAATAAATGATTCGTACAAAGCAAAAGCTGTAATTCTTGCAGCAGGTTGGCCTAAAAATAATGCTCCTAAATTAAAGGGAGAAGAAGAATTTGTTGGTAAAGGAGTATCATATTGTGCAACATGTGATGGATTCTTTACAAAAAATAGAGTAGTTGCTTTATTTGGAAATGGAAAAGAAGTAGCAGAAGAATCGTTGTTTTTAACTAAATATGCTAAAGAAGTACTTGTTTATACAGAAGAGCAAGAACTAAATTGTGATGAAGAATTAAAAGAAGCGTTATTATCTAAAGAAAATGTAAAGTTAATTACAAATTCTAAACTACTTGAAATAAAAGGTAATGATTTTGTTGAGAAAGTAAGTGTAGATATAGGAGGAGAAGAGGTAGAAGTAGATACTGAATATGCCTTTTTATACCTTGGTACAAAGAGTAATCAAGAACTATATACTTCATTTGCAAAACTTGATAAAGATGGATACATCATTACTGGGGAAGATATGAAATGTGAAGTAGAAGGTGTTTATGCAGCTGGAGATATAAGAGCCAAAGAAGTAAGGCAAGTAACTACAGCTACAGCTGATGGAACTATTGCAGGAATAGAAGTTATTAAATATATTATGAAAAAAAGAAAAGAAGAAAATAATTAAACTGTCCCTGTGGGCAGTTTTTTATTAAAATCTATAATTTATTTAGTCTGTTGCTTTTGTCTTGATACAAAATTGTTAGATTTAAACAATATTATTTTGGACTAACGTCTACTTACTTTTTAGCAACCAACCAAAAAGTAAGCAAAAAGTTCTCCAAAGAATAATAGCTAAGTAGTAAGGATAACAGAGCCTTTTGATAGCTACAGTCCTCAAAAATTAAAATTTTCTGCGGAACTTATA
>CAZHXU010000045.1:11500-18133 GCA_964536535.1 uncultured Fusobacteriaceae bacterium | reverse complement strand
TTTGCTAACTTATCATCTGCTACATGATATGTTGGATCTTCTTTTATATTTACTTCTATAATTTCTTTTGCATTATTAAGAAGTTCTAAACAATCATGGCTTAAGTGTCTCAAATGGACTACTTTTCCTGCTTGTTTATACTTATCTGTAATAGAATTAATTGCTTCTATTGCCGAATGATCAAATACTCTTGATTTTGCAAAATCTATTATTACATCATTTGGGTCTTCTGAAACTTTGAAAATATCTTTAAATGACAAGATTGATCCAAAGAATAAAGGTCCATCTAAGAAATAAATTTTACTTCCATTTTCATCAATTATACTATTAGTGCTAATTGTTTTACCTTTTTCCCATGCAAATTTAAGAGCTGATATAATTACTCCAGCTACAACTGCATATACTAAGTTTTTCTTAACCATTATTACAGCTACTAGTATTATTATAATCACATCTGATTTAGGAAGTTTACCGTAGAAGCTAAGACTTGCCCATTTAAATGTTCCTATAACAACCATAAACATAACTCCAACTAAAGCTGCAAGAGGTATACTTTCTATTATTGGAGAAGCAAAAAGTATAAAACTTAATAAAAATAATCCTGCTACAACTCCTGATATATTTCTTCTACCACCTGAGTTCACGTTTATTATAGATTGACCCATCATCGAGCATCCACCCATACCACCAAATAAACCAGTTATAATATTAGCTATTCCTTGGCTAAATGCTACTCTATTTGCTTGACCTCTTGTATCAGTCATTTCATCTAATACAGTCATAGTCATAAGTGAATTTATAAGCCCTGCTACTGCAAGCATAAATCCATAAGACAATACTATTTTAACACTTTCCAGATTGTATGTAATATCTGGTATTCTAGGCATAGGGAATGAACCTGAAATAGGTGCCATATCTATTACCGTTTTTGTATCAAGTTTAAATACCATTACAATTATTGTTGGTACAATTATTGCTACTAAACTTGCTGGTACTGCTTTTGTTACTTTTGGGAACCATTTTATAATCGCCATAGTAAGTAGTACTAAAGCTACCATTATATAAAGTTCGCTACCTGTCATCCATGCACCATTAACTTTAAATTGAGGAAATTGTGCTCTAAATATTACAAAAGCTAAACCATTTAAAAACCCTACTATTACTGGATAAGGTATCATTCTAACAAATTTACCTAATTTTAATACCCCTGCAAATATTTGTATTATCCCCATTACAATTACAGAAGCAAATAAATATTCTACTCCATGATTTGCAACCAAATCAATTACCATTACTGCAAGAGGACCTGTAGCTCCTGATATCATACCAGGTCTTCCTCCTACTAAAGAAGTAAATAATCCTAAAAATACAGCTGCATAAAGTCCAACTATCGGGTCTACGTTTGCTATAAATGCAAATCCAATTGCTTCTGGTACTAATGCCAAAGCAACTGTTAACCCTGCCAATATTTCATTCTTTACATTAATTTTGTTACTCACTACTCAACTCCTTAAAAAATTATAATCTTTGTAATTCTATCATAAATGCTACTATTAAGGAAGTAATTTTTATTTTTTAACATTTCGTCATAATTACTTTTTAAGCAAATTAATTTTTTTACATTTTTAAAATCATTTTAATGGAATTAAAATATTATAATTACTATTTTGATACAAAAAGTATTTACACTGTTCAAATACCAACAAAAAACTATTGACATTTTTTTACTGAAACTATATAATACAAGGGATAAATTGAAAAATCATCTTTTCTATATAACTACACAAAAAGTTCATATTTATTTTTTATAATATATACAGTTAAAAAAGTGGATTGAAATCGGGTGATAATAATGATAATCTTAAGAACAAATGTTGTAAATTATAATAAGTTTGACGATGCTCCAAAAAAAGAGAGCAAAAAAGATGAAGATAGTAATAATAGATTTGAAGAGAAACTAAACTCTGAAAAAGCAAGAAGGAAGCAAGAGCTTCTTGGAAGAACTAGTGGGAATAATAATATGACATATCCTAACTACATGTCAACACAGTTAGCTGGGATATTACAAGGTAGTCAATTAGAAAAAATGAGAAGAAAAGAAGGATAAATGTGGGATTTATCCTTCTTTTTTTAATCTATATATCTTTCTACAAATTCATTATAGCCATTATTCCTAAGGATACATGCTGGACATTTTTTACATCCATCACCTATTATTCCTTCATAACAAGTTAAAGTTTCATTTTTTATTATTTCTAATATATTATTTTCATAAGCTAAATTCCATGTTTCTCCCTTATCTAACCACATAAGAGGTGTTTCGAGTACAAATTGAAAGTCCATAGCTAAATTAAGAGTAGTATTAAGTGATTTAATAAAATGATCTCTACAGTCTGGATAGCCACTAAAATCACTTTGAGATACTCCTGTTATTATTATATTTATATTTCTCACTTTTGCAAATACACCTGCAAAAGTTAAAAAAAGCATATTTCTTCCATCTACAAAAGTATTTGGTACTTTATCTTCTACTTCTACCTCAACAGGTATATCCACCCTAGTTAATGCATTTGGACTCAGCTGATTTAATAATCCCATGTCCAAAATATGATGTTCTATACTATATTTTTCCGTGATTCTTTTAGCACATTCTAATTCTTCTTTATGCTTTTGCCCATAATCAAATGATAATGCTATTACTTCTTTATATTTTTTTTTAGCAATCAAAAGAAGAGTTGTACTATCTTGTCCTCCACTAAATACTACTACTGCTCTATCTTTATCTATTCTTTCTTTCATTTATACTCCTTTTTTATTGGGATCCCAAATATATTTATGCATTTGCAATTGCAACTTTATTTTATTAAGTCTATTTTCAGTCATAAATTCAACTATTTCTGCTGGGCTTAATTCTTCATAACTTGAGCTAAAGTATACTTTAGTTCTATTAATCAAATCAAATTTTTCTACAACACCTTTTGCTTTTTCCATATCATCATATGTACCAAGAACAAATTTTACCGTATCTATTTTTCTTATATTTTCATAATTTTTCAGATACATTTTTCTTTCCATATTGCTACTTCTACCCTTATAATCTACCGTAAAAGATATATTTTCACCAAACATAAAAGGTTTAATATCTACACTTCCATTTGTTTCTATTTCTACAAAAATATTATCTAAAAGAGCCAAATCTTTTAATAACTCAATTATACCTTCTACTAATAAAGGCTCTCCCCCTGTTAATGTTACTCTTTCTATACCTGAATTTAAAATATAATTTTTTATCTCTTCTTTTGACATAGTTTCATAAACTACATCTTTTTCATTTGCCCACCTAGTATCACAATAACTACAATCCAAGTTACATTTTGCAAATCTTATAAATAGAGCAACTTCTCCACTCCATCTTCCTTCACCATTTATACTAACAAACTTTTCTACTACTCTAAACATTAATCCACCTCAAATGTAGCTATATTTGTTGGAGTTTCATATACTTCTACTCTCTTAACTCTATAGCCCTCTTTAATAAGTTTATGTGCAATATATACACTAAACTCTTCAGCAGTAGGTCTAAATGGTAGTTCTACTATAGAAAAATTTTCTTCAATAAGTGCTTCATAAAGTTTAGTTGATATACTATCTTTTTCAATAATAAGTTTGTGATCAAAGGAGTCACATATTTTTTTTAGAGATGATTTCAAACTTCCAAAGTCAATAACCATACCTCTTTCTTGACCACTTTCTTTTAGTTCTTCATCTTTCACATGACAAATAACTTTCCATCTATGTCCATGAATATTTCTGCATTTCCCCTCATAAGCCTTCAAAAAATGTGCACTGTCAAAGTGCCCTTCACAACTAATATAAAACATCTATATCCCCTTTTTTTTCAGTATTTTTTCACCATAATAGCAACAACCAATTGCTCCATTAAACTGAGGTTCTTTTATTTTTATTACTTTTTTATATTCATCTTCAAAATAACTACAAAAACTTTTGTTGTATGCAACACCACCTGAAATAATTAATTTTTCATTAGGGAATTTTGTCAACATAGGTTTTAGTTTTCTATATAATGAATAATTTATACTTGCACATAATACCTCAAGTGGTATCCCTTCTGCTATCTTACCTATAAGTTCCGATTCACTAAAAACAGCACAAGTTGAATTTAGATTAATTGGATTTTCATTGTATTTACTTAGATAATCAAGGGGAACTTCTAGTATATTTGCCATATTTTCTATATATCTACCACAACTAGCAGCACATTTATCATTTAGATCAAGATCTTTTACCAAACCATCTTCTATGTGTTGGACTTTTATGTCTTGACCACCTACGTCTAAAAGAGTAAATTTTTCTTCTCCACTCTGATACATTGCTCCATATGCATGGGCTTTTAATTCATTTATAGATATAAAATTATCTAAATTCAAGTTGTTTTTCCCATATCCTGTAGATATACCCAAGTCAAACTTTCCAAAATTCAATTTTTCAAAATCAACAATAATTCTCTCATAATATGTACAATAATCTCTATAAAACTTTGCTGTACTATATTTTTCTTTTTTTATTAATTTTTTACCTTCTAATAAAACAACTTTTACTTGCCTACTTCCAAGATCTATTCCTAATACTCTCATCAAAACACCTCTACTCTATCTTTTAACATATCAACAAATGCCTCTAAACGAAGTTTTGTTCTTGAATCAAGTTTTGTATTTTTATCACCTTCGATATTTATAATTGGTAGGTCTAATTCTTCCTTAAGAATAATATGATCTATTTGTTTATGACAAAATGCCTGTGTATAATGGATAATTCCATGTATTTTTCTTTTTTTAAGCTCTTTTTTCAACTCTTCTACTCTAAAATCTATTCCATATGGATATGTATAATCTAAATATTGATCATAGATATTATCTTTATCAAGTCCCCTTGGAAAAGCAAATTCTCTTTGGACTTCATTATAGATAAATCTGCAATCAAGTTCTTCTACAAAATCATGTAAATCTCCGTACATAGGTGGTACTCCTATATATGCAAGATTTATTGATTTTTTACTAATACTTCTCTTTTTTATCTCTTCTACTTTTTCCATTAGGAAACTCCTATATTTATCTAGATTCCCATCAAAATCAGATAAACACAGTTGTAAAATATGATTTTCAAACCCACTACTTTTACCCTCTAAAGTAAGATTATCAATTTCTTTTGCTAAAACTCTTAATTTATTCACTTCTACTCTTTTTTTCTCTACATCTTCCCTTTTCACATGAAAAATGCCCATAAAGTCATCTATAGATTTTTTTATGTCTAAGTATTTTCTACTATGGGGAAATGCAAAAGGATATATCTTTATACCTCTCTTTTCAAATACTTCTAGTAATGATTTTGTATTTGAACAATCACCTTCTGTTACTCCTATTACTTCTTTTATTCCCTTATCTATACATGCGCCGTATATTCCCTTTATCCAGGCACACATACTTTTAGGAAATCCATCTCTTTCAGCCATTTTTATATACTCTTCATACTTTTCACTTGTGACAAAAAGGTTATTAAGATCATATACTTTATAGTTTTTGGCCAAAAGAACTTCTATAGGGATAGTTGTTGTAATTCCGATTGTTTTCATCTTTTCCTTTCCCTAGGACGAAAAAAAAGAGTGGTTTCCCACTCTAAATATACAAAAATTAGTCTAAAAACTAGACGTGTATTTATATATAGAGCCCTAGTTTTGTTTATAGACAGGATGGTGCGAATGAACTGTCTTTTTTGCTTGTTTATTCTATCACAAACTTTTCGAATTTGAAAGAGAATTTTTTCTCTATTTAATAAAATATTTATCTTCATTCCACTTTAGTGGATTATATTTAATATAGTTACTAATTTTTTCATATACTTTTTCATCTCTTATTATATTCTCATAATAGTTTCTTTGCCATACATTGTATATGTCAGTATTATTTCTTACCCACTTTGTCACTACTGATTTTAATTGACCTACAATAGCTCCAACAGAATCTTTCTTTAATTTAATTTCATCTATAGGATGTTTAATCGAAAAATCTCTACAATCATTATTTTCTTTTGTACACCTTAGCAGGTGGCTCGCCCATTTAATCTCCATAATAAAATGTATATGATTTGGCATAACAATAAATTCATGCATTTTTATATTTTTTCTAATTTTTTCTGTATTTATTATTTCTTCTACTACTTTTGCTCCTATTTTATTCAGTATCATTTTCCCCTCTAAAATATGCCCAAACAAACATAATTTATCTTTAGTAGAAATTGTAATAAAATATAGACCTTCTTTGGTATAATCATAGGTTTTTAATCTTATTGATTTTCTATTATGAAATTCTGAATTTTTATTCATTTCCCCTCCTAATTATCTTATCCTTTTAATATTCAGAATTTTTATTAATTTTCCTATATAAAATTAAAATAAGGATTTCAAACATAAAAATAAAATGGGCTTTCCAGCAAAAAGCCCCTACATTTATGCCTCCGATTAATAATAAGGCATTTTATATTCTCTGTAGGGGCTAGCCGGTGGCTCGCCCTTATAATCCCTACATTATTTTTTATCTATCTTTTTCACATTTAAAT
>CAZHXU010000045.1:0-11400 GCA_964536535.1 uncultured Fusobacteriaceae bacterium | reverse complement strand
GGCTCGCCCTTATAATCCCTACATTATTTTTTATCTATCTTTTTCACATTTAAATGGGGTTTCCAATCAAAAATCCTCTACAAATTTTATTCTAAATAAAATAGGGCTTTCCGACAAAAAGCCCCTACATTTGTGTTTCCCATTTATAATCGCTCTTTTGTAAAAATATTCATTTATATTATACATTTTTATATGAATTTCCCAAAATCACATTCATTATTTAATTTCATATTCTCTGTAGGGGCTAGCCGGTGGCTCGCCCTTATAATCCCTACATTATTTTTTATCTATCTTTTTCACATTTAAATAGGGCTTTCCAAGCAAAAAGCCCCTACAAATGTGTTTAAATTATAATAGGGACTTTCAAACGAAAAGTCCCTATCTATATTATCTTTAATTTTTACGCACCTTTAATCATTTCTATTTCTCTTTTAATTACTTCTTCCAAATTTTCTATGCTCTCGTCTATTAATCCTTCCAAATTATCTCCCAGATAATATACAAAATCTGGGTCATGAACATATGCAACTATTTGTTTTACTTTGCCATGCTCAGTGGGATCAAGATCCAAATAAAGTCTATGAGAGCTATACATAAGTTCTCCAATAGGTAACCATTTTTTATTAAATAAAAATGGTTTTATCCTCTTGTCTACTTTTTCTATTTCTTCCCTTGTCAATATTCCTTCCATAGGCAAATTTTCTTCGTGACAAAGTTCGTCAATTATTTCATCTTCTCCATATAATCTAAAAGCCATTTTAATTCCATCAATCTTTTTGTAGATAAGGTTTATTTCCCCACTACCGTCTTTGTAATTATAAAATTCTCTAAAATCTGCTGGTAATGTAAGACCTAAAAAGTCTTCTAAGTAATCAATTGCTTTTGGTGAAAGTCCCTTTCTTTCATTATATTCAGCAAGTGATACTCCCCTTTTTTCAATCAACATTTCAAGCACTCTTAATTTATTCTTTAACATCTCTACCCCTATTCTATCATTTCAAGTACAAATCTATTGAGCTCATTTGATATTTTGATTCTCATATTATATCACTTTGATACAAATTATTACATATTAAAATTTGTTAAGTACTTTTAACAGTTCTATGATTTTTATAGTTATTTCCTCTTTATTATTTTCACTAATAATTTCATAAATATTTTACTTTTTTACAAAATATGTATCATATATAAAATTATAGGCTCTTTTTAAAAATTTATAATTGTAAGTATTATTAAAGCTATTATTCTAAACCAATCATAAAATTAATAACAATTAATGATGATTTTCAAAAATAATAGAAATAATATTTCATAAATTGAAATCAAAAAATTTGATTATTAGAGGAATTTTTTAAGAGTTTCTTGTTAAAAAGTCTTGATTATAGTATATTTAATAGAGGGGGAATTCTAAATGTTACAAGTGGCAATAAAAGATTTAAAGAAATATTATGGAGCTAATCTTATCCTTAGTGATATATCACTGGAAATAATTGAAGGGGAAAAGATAGGTTTAATAGGAAAAAATGGTAGTGGGAAATCTACTCTTTTTAAAATTATTAGTGGTATAGAAAACCACGAAGAGGGATATTGTACTAAAAAAAAGGATTTGAAAATAGGTTATCAAATCCAAGATTTTACACCTTATCTTGAATATACAGGAAAAGAAGTTATATTTAGTGCTTTTAAATCTGTGCTAGAAATAGAAACAGAATTAAAAGAAGCACTAATAAAAATAGAAGATTATGAAGATGAAAATTATGAAAAACATCTAGAAGAATACGGTGCTATTCAAGAAAAATTTGAACTTGCAGATGGTTATAGAGTAGAAGAAAAAGTAAAAAGAGTTCGTGAAGGGCTTTCTATTCCACTTGAATTTTTTGATAAAAAAATAAAAAATCTAAGTGGTGGAGAAAAAAATCGTATCTTTCTTGCAAAAGCTTTAGTTGATGAACCTGATTTGTTATTGCTTGATGAACCAACTAATCATCTTGATTTAAAATCACTTAATTGGTTAGAAGATTTTATCAAAAACTATAAAAAATCATGTTTGATTATATCTCATGACAGATATTTTTTAGATAAAACTATTGAAAAAATCTATGATTTGACACCAACAGGTATAGAAACTTATATTGGTAATTATAGTTATTATACTATAGAAAAAGAACGTCGATTTGAAAAAGCTATGGAAGAGTTTTTGGCTCAACAAAAAGAAATTAAACGTATGGAAGATGCTATTCGTAGATTTAGACATTGGGGAAGTAATGCAGATAACCCGGCTATGTTTATCAAAGCAGAAAATATGAGAAAACGTATAGAACGTATGGAAAAACTTGATAAACCTACACTTGATAAAAATATCAACATGAATATGGAAGTAAGTAGTAGAAGTGGTAAAGTAGTTTTGAGAACTAAAAATTTGAGTAAAAAAATCGAAGACAAAATATTGTTTGAAAATATAGATTTTGACCTCTATACAGGTGAAAGAGTTGGAATAATTGGCAAAAATGGTAGTGGAAAATCTACATTTATTAGGATGATTATGGATGAAGTAGAAGGTGTAACTATTGGTTCCAATGTTAAATATGCCTATTTAGATCAGAATTTAACTTTTGAAGATTATTCTTGTACACTTATTGATACTTTTAGAAAAGATACAATTGTTAGAGAAGAGCATATAAGAAGAGAATTGGCTAAATACCATTTTTATGATGAAGACATGAATAAAACTATTGAAAATCTAAGTGGAGGTCAAAAAGCTAGGCTAAAACTAGCTATTATGGTTAATAACGGATTTAATCTGTTAATCCTTGATGAGCCTACTAACCACCTTGATTTATATTTCAAAGAAGTTTTTGAAGATACTTTATTAAATTTTCATGGAAGTATTTTATTTATCTCACACGATAGATACTTTTTAAATAAAATTTCTTCTAGACTTATTGAGCTTAAAAATAAGAACTTTTATGAATACTTAGGAAATTACGATTATTATCTTGAAAAAAATCTTGAAGTAATTGAAGAAAAAAAAGTAAATAAAGAAGACACTAGGTTTAGAGATAATCAGCTAGAAAAAGAAAGAGAAAAACGTTTGAAAACTCTAAAAAAAGAAGAAGAAAATTTACTTAATATACTAAGTATTCTTGAAAAAGAAGAAAAAAATTTCGTAGATGACTATATAAAACTGGCAGAGATACATAGTAAAAAAGTAGAAGTTGAAGAACAGTATGAATTGATATTGGAAGAGATTTTTGAAGTAGAAGGTTTATAGAAAATTTAAGTTTAAACATCAAAGTTAATTAACTAGCTAAATGCTAGTTTTTTTTATTCTAAAAACAACATATTCACACTAATAATAACAAAAAATTTAAATTATTTTTTCTTGTTTAAAAGTTTAAAACTTGACCTATTCTTTCTAAAGTCTAATTTTATTGATTTTTCTCAAATAGAAGTTATGATTATTAATAGTAATCATTTTGATTATTTGGACTTAAAAAATTATAAGGAGGGATTATGAAAAAAATATTGTTATTGCTTGGTGCTATTGCTATTGTTGGTGGATGTTCAAAAGAAATCTCTAATTTTACAAAATCTTCTACCCCTAGTGAACTTCAAAAAGAAGATAGTGAATATGTACAAGGACTTTTATATCAAAAAGGAGATGTTGTATCATTTAAAGGAAGTTTTTATGAATGTATCAAAACTACCGACACTCAGCCTGGTGAATCTGAAGCTTGGTTATTATTATCCCCAAGAGTAGCTTGGGCTAGTGGTGTAACTTATACTGCCGGAGATATTGTTAGTTACAATGGGAAAAACTACAAATGTATCATGACACATACTTCAAATACTGCTTGGTATCCTACTGCAGCTCCTTCTATTTGGGTAGAAATAGATAGTGGTGGGGGAGATAATAACGGTGGAAATCCAGGTGGAATAAATACTGGAGGAGATACAAGTATCTATACTCCATGGCAAAGTGGTCAAATCTATAACGAAGGCGATAAAGTCAGTCATAATGGAAAAAATTGGCTTTGTAAATGGTATACAAATACTGAACCTGGTACTACTGATAAGTGGGGTCCATGGGAAGAAGTGACAAGTACTAGTGATGGAAGTGGAGGAAATCAAAGTGGTGGAGAATTAATTTCAGCAATTAGCAATTTTACAAATAAAATTGATGTGGGAAAAAGTCAAAGGATAAGTGTAACTCTTAGAGATAGTACTTCTACTCTAAATTGGCTCCTAATTTCAAAACCACTTAATTCAAATGTAAGTATAAGTTCTACAGGAGCTTCATTTAACTTTACTCCTGATAAAACAGGAAAATATGAATTTGAAGTACAAGTAAAAAATGGAAGTACTACAGAAAATAGGAGGGTGGTGGTAGAAGCTAATCGAGCTATTGCTCTCTTAAATGGTATAGATTATCCTGGTGACGATATCAAATGTGAAGTGGATATTTCTAATATTAGAAAAATTCTTGATCCAAATAAATTTACTATTAATGAATTTAGAAGTGCCCAAGTAGTAAAAAGTAACCTTTTTAATGAATTAGATAAAATGGCTAATTTATTAGAAGCTGGAGACATTTTCGTTTTTTATTTTTCAGGTCATGGTAGTAAAATTCCTGAAACAACAACAAGCACATGGGGTTTACCAATTGATGAACAAGATGGTGTTGACGAAACTTTATACATGTATAACAAAGAACATTTAGTAGATGATGAATTAGATATTTATTGGAAAAAATTTAAAGAAGGAGTTAGAATCGTTACTATTTCTGATTCTTGTCACTCAGGTACTGTCTATAAAAATATTCAAGTTCCAGTTCTTTTCAGTATAGATACCAATATGAATTTTCAAACTAGGTCTATAATAAAAGCGGAATTAATTCATTTTTCTGGATGTTTAGATGCTGAATTATCTTATGGTAATAATGTTACTGGTGGAGTTTTCACAAATGCCCTAGTAGACAGTTACAAAAGTGGAACTTATAACTCTTACCCAGCTTTATATAAAAATGTATCAAATAAATTTGCTGGTAACAAACAAACTCCTGATTATCATGAATATAATGCATCTTCTTCTTTTATAAATAGTAAACCATTTAGCAGATAAAAAAAGGGTCATAGACCCTTTTTAAACTTTATTAAAACCCTCCAATTGAATAAATATTTCTACTTATAACAACATCACTTGGTAATACTCCACCAAATATTTTTTCTAAATCAAAGTTTACATTTCCCCCAATGTAAATATTTTTAATTGTATTTAAACTTCCTTTAAATGCGCCATCTTCAATTATATCTATGTATTCCGATATATGAATGTTCTCAAATTGATAATTTTCATAGTCAGCTTTTTTTAATACATTTTTTACATATGCAGTTCCAGGTAATCCTACTCTTGAATAAGGAAGTATCAAATAAGGTTCTGTTCCTGTATATTTTATATACCTAAACTCATCTATAATATTATATTCAAAAGGATGATTTTCATATGACAAATAAAATGAGTCCCTTTCATTTTCTATTCCTTTTATACTAAATACAATTCTATTTACACTACTTACATCAATCTCTACTTCATCTCTTGTTAACACATGTTTAACTAAGATTTCATCTCCATCTTCTATATACCCACGTTTAAACATATACTCATTATTAAATCCTAATTCATGGTATGTATCATATTCAATAGTTACTGTATATGTTTCTGCTTTTAATAAATAATCTCTATTTTCAACAGAAGTACTCCTCAAATGAAAATCTATATAATCTATTTCTACAATTTGTCCTTCAAATATTTTTTCTATTTTTTTCCCATTTTTTTCAAATACAAATTCAATACTATCAAAATCTTCTTTTCCGATATTTTCAGTTGCTGTTATATTAATTCTTTTTGCTTCTACTTCTCTTTCTTCCCCGTTATTGTATTTCCCTACAATTTTGAATGCTTCATAAAAATGTTCAATAGGTTGGTATTCAAAATATGTTATACTTTCATCTATAGTTACATCAAAATCAACTAAATGTAGTACTTCTACACCAATTTTTAACTTTTCACCACCATAGTTAACTATAACTTCTTTTTTCCCAGGTTCATTTACATCAAAACCACTTATCATTTCTTTCGTTACTTTTATTCTATCTTGTTTTTTATCATTCCAAAATACTGCTAATGTAAATTTATTTAAAAATTCTTCTAAAGTATCTTCTTCAAACAAAATCCCATCAAATTCTTGATGAAAATCAGCATATAAAAATGATGCTTTAACAACTTTTACTATTGTTACTCCCACATTTCCATTATAATTTACACTTACTTCAACATTTTTTTCACTACTTGTATCAAAACCACTTATCATCTCTTTTTTAGCTAAAACTTGTTTCTTTTTCCCTAAAGAATCATATACATGAACAATAAATTTTTCAAGTACATCTTCTACTTGCTCACCCACATAAGCATTTCCATTATAAGTTACTTCAACTTTAACAATATCTTTCAATTGACTATCTTCATTACATCCAACTAAAAAAACTGTCAAAATTAGAATTATTAAAATTCCAATTTTTTTCATTATCCCACTCCTTTATATAATATTTTTTGCAAAATTAGAATATCAAAGTTTATCAACTAAGTCAAGAATACTTTTTATCAAAAACATCCGTAACTAATTTTTGAATTATTTTGTATTTTTAGTTTTTTAAAAAATATATAAAAAGTCAGTTTTATTTCATATATTTAATTTAAATTATATAATTATAGTTTTTTTATTCTTACTATTATTGAAAAAAATATTTTTAATATAACAGAATTTTTTTCATACAAAAAGGACTAATTAAACTTTAGTCCTTCTAATACTTTTATAATATACCTGGATATTTTATTCCAGACCAATATACATTATGTTTTACAATTGTATAATCAGGTATATCTATCCCTTCAAGAGCCCATTTTTTGAACTCCATAAATCCTGTTCTATCTACGATATAACCTATATGTTCCTTACCAAGGCTTCTATCTATATATTTATCTACATATTTATAAGTATTTAATATTATTTTTAATATAGTTTCTTCATTAGCCCAGATTAAAAAGTCTTCAGCTAATCTTGGATTTCTTTTCCCAGTTCTTCCCATTATTGCTAATCTAAAATACTTTTTCTCATCTCTAGTCCATGCAGATGTTGGACAATTAAGTACACACTCTCCACAACCTATACATCTATCGTGGTCTCTCTTAGGTCTAAAGTTTTCCATTTTAATAGCACCAGTTGATAGTTTTTTACACTTTACTTCACATCTACCACAAGATATACATCTATCTTTTTCAAACTTTGGCATAGTCATACCTATAATACCAAAATCATGTGACCTAACTTTTTGACAATCATTTGGACATCCAGTTAATGCTATCTTAAAGTGAAAATCATTTGGAAATACTGCAGCTTCTATCCTTTTGGCCATTTCAGTAGTTTGATATTGTGCTTTTGGACAGACTTTATTTCCTATACAACTTGCAATATTTCTAGTCCCTGCTGCTGGATAACCACCATCTTTTACTTCTTGATTTATTTCTAACCCTTCTATAAGTGGCTGTACAAGTTTGTTGCACTCATCCATCTTATCCCAAGGGATACCCATTATTTCAAAACCTTGTCTAGTAGTCATATGTACTTGCCCATTTCCATATTTATTAGCTATCTCACTTACTTTCATAAGTAGTTCTCCACTAATCTCTCCACCAGGCACTCTTACTCTAAGGGCTGTTTCTTTCCTATTTTTTGTTACTCTATATGCATTTTTTGTTACTTGTTTTCTGTTTATATCAAGATTCATTATAACCCTCCTAGTCTAATAAAGTTTCACCTTTTACATAGTTAAACACTGGACCTTCTAAACATACATATGTTTCATCTATCTTACAATGTCCACACTTACCTACTGCACATGACATATTTCTCTCAAATGATAACCAAATTTTTTCCTTTGGTACTCCTTGTTTAACAAATTCAAGTGCTGTAAACTTCATCATTATAGGTGGTCCTACAATTACTACTTCAAGATTTTCTGTATTTGATAAATCTAAGTTACCAACATGATCTGTTACTCTTCCTTCAGCAACTCCATCTATGCTACAAGCATCTTCTTTACAGACATCATCAACAGTTAATATAGTATTATGATCTTTTTGCCATGAACTTATTTCATCATCAAATAGTATACATGAATGATCTCTAAATCCTAAGATAAGATCCATCTTTTCAACAGACTTAAATTTTTTATGTACAGCATTTATCATAGACCTAACTGGTCCACAACCAGATCCTCCAGCTACTACAACTAAGTGTTTGTCTTTATAGTGCTCATCAAATGGGAACCCATTTCCATATGGTCCTCTAAGGAACATCTTATCACCAGGAATTAATTCAAATAATACATTTGTTACTCTTCCTACTTTACGTATAAGGAACTCTATCCATCCCTCTTCTACATTAAACTCAGTAATAGATATAGGAGCTTCTCCAACTTTAGGTATAGATATTTGAATAAATTGTCCATAATTAACTTCTTCTACTTTATCAAACTCTACCCTAAATAACCATTCTATCTCTGTAATTTGATTTATACTAATAACTTTATAAGCTTTTGGCATTAATGGATTATTCATTTGACCCTCCCATTTTTTTCACTTCTTTACTTAGTTTATTTACGCAATTAGAAAATGATATATATTCAGGACATGCGTCATCACACCTTCCACATCCTATACACATATGGTTTTCTCCAAATCTCTTTTTGTAGTCTGAAACTTTATGCATTACTTTAAATCTCATTCTATCTCCGTGTTTTTCTCTGAATGTATGTCCTCCTGCCATATCAGTAAAGCCTTTTACATGACATGATGCCCATACTCTTCTTCTTTCACCATTTTTACCATTATCTGTATATGCTATATCTTGTGTAGAATAACAAGTACATGTCGGGCAGACAAAGTTACACTTTCCACACGCTACACATCTTTTGTCATACTCTCTCCATAATGGTAAATCTATTATATCTTTTAATTCTATATTTTCAGGTACATCTACTTTAACGTTATTTTCTTCAACAAATTCCATTTCAAACTCTTCTTCTTTTCCGTCAAAGTAGTTAAGTAAACTTTTATCTTGTATATGAAGGTTTACACTATTATCATTTATCTTCATACCCATATCGTATTTATCTGTTTTATTTGTTCCCATACTTACACAGAAGCAAGAATCAAATGAACTAGGACAGCCAACAACAACAAATTTAACTTTATCTCTTCTTCTCTTATAGTATGTATCTTCAAACTTGTTATAAAGGTATATCTGATCTACTCTTTCTACTGCATGCAAATCACATGATCTCAAAAACACTATTATACCTTTATTGTCTTCATCAGGCATTTTATACTCATCTTCAGTAAAATAAAATAATATTTGTGTAATTGGAAGTGTTACTTCCTTTGGTGAAAAGTCTGATTTTCTAAAGAAAGCCATATCTTCTACCCTAACTACTTCTCCATATTTAATAAGGTCTGTATCTGAATATGTTCCTGCTTTTTCATATACTCTAGGTGCATAGATTTTATATAATTTTGATAGTTCTTTTAAACTACTATTAAAGTCGTCATTTGATAAAGTTAATTTCATCCTGTTCCTCTCCTTTTTAGGCTTTTTTTCTTCCCATATAAGCATAAGCTAGTCCTAATAACGAACCACCTATAAAGTTTCCTACTGTTACCCATAATAAGTTATACCCAACTCCTGCCAAAGTTACTGTTTCATTAGGTATTAATAAAGCTGCTGTAAATATAGACATATTAGCTATACTATGCTCATATGCAGATGTGATAAAAGCAAATAATGCCCAGAATATCATTATTAATTTTCCACTTTCACTTTTCATCTTAACAACACATAATACTGCTAAACAAACTAATACATTACATAAAATTCCTCTAAATATAAGATCCATAACTGGCAAACCAACTTTTAAGTTTGTTATAAATACTATAAATTCACCAACACTAGCATGTGGTCTTGTTGCTGCTCCACTATAAACAAATGCTACTCCAACCAAAATAGAACCTACCAAATTTCCAAAATAACTCCAACCCCAAATTTTCATTGCATCTCTCCACGATACTTTTCCGTCTATTGCTCCAGCTGTCATTATAAGATTATTCCCCGTAAATAACTCTGACCCTGCCATTACTACCAAACTAAGAGCTACTCCAAATGCTAAACCTATAAATATTCTAAAGTGTGCTCCCATTCCTTTTGTAAGACCACCAACTGTCATTATAAGGAAGATTCCTAAACCAACATATACTCCTGCAAGTAATGATGCTACAAAATATTTCCCTTTACTTTCTTTCAACAAATTTACTTTTCCTATTGCACTATTCGATAATTTTTCACATGTTTCTACAAACATCTTTTTCCTCCTAAAACTTTTATGAGAATATATTATCAAAGTTTCCATAAAAAAAATGTGAGATAACTCACACTTTTATTAATTTCTATAAAAATTTCTGATTTCTTCTCTTTTTACAAAAATAGTTCTTCCTTCCCACTTAATCAGTCCTAAACTCTCCAATTTCTTTAACTCTCTAGATATAGTTTCTCTACTACTTCCAAGCATTTCGGCAAGATAAGTAACTGTAATTTTGATATCCAGTTTAGTAAAACATTTACACTCGTCACTTTTCTTTTTACAAGCCAAGTTACGAGTATAACAATCAATACCATAATCACGTGACAACTTCCACAACTTTGCTGCTATTTTTTTATCAAGACCAATGGGTATAGAGTTTTTTATTTGTCTATATAATCTTCTTACTTTTCTACCTGTAGAATTAAGAATATTTTTAGTAAGTACAAAATCTTCTTTCATTACTTCTACCAGCTGGTCTACTCCAAATTTTAATATAGTACTCTTTTCAAATGCTTCACAAGTAATAGATGAAGGTAAATTATCAAATATTACTTCATTTATAACTTCACCTTCTCCAAGTATGTATACAACTCTTTTTTGACCTTTTTGGCCATATCTATACATACTAGTTTTCCCCTTTAATATTATATAAATGTGCTTTACTTCTTCTCTTTCCATAAAGATAACATCACCTTTTTTAACTTCTAAAATACTTACAATTTTAGATAATTTATCAAGAGTTTCTATAGGCACATCTTTAAAAACATTTATTTTTTTATATTTGTCTAACATTTCTTTCACAACCCTTCAATAAATTATAGCATTACTTTATTTTTTTAGTAAAGTTTTTTAAGGATTTTTCTTTACAAATATTTATATTATACATATTGCATAATTTTTTACTTTTCTAAAATTTAAAGTTTATTTT
>CAZHXU010000044.1:0-18170 GCA_964536535.1 uncultured Fusobacteriaceae bacterium | reverse complement strand
TATTCACAAAAAAAGGACTAAATTCTTTCAAATTAGTCCTTTGTCTTCAATCTGAAAGAAGGTTTAACCTTCTTGAACTAATATGCAAAACTTATTACTACTCTTTTGATTATACCTATTAAAAAATATACTATAATCGGTGCAAGATCAAGTCTTGCATGCCCTAGAGGTAGCATTACTCTAAAGGGTCTAAGAATTGGTTCTGTTATGCTATATACTAATTCTGTAAATTCATTCCTATTAGGCATAATCCACGACAAAACTATTCTTATTAGTATTAGTACTTCTACTATTCTTAATGCCAAAAATATAATCCCAACCATCTTATTCCTCCTTATTACCTAATTCTTTAGCTTTTTTAAATGTTTCTACAGCTGTTTCTATCATAGCACTTCTCATACTATTTTTTTCCATTACAGCAAGCCCTGCAGCAGTCGTCCCACTTGGGCTTGTGACCATATCTTTTAATACTTCTGGATGCATTCCTGTTTCAAGAACCATACTTGCTGCTCCTATAAAAGTGTGACAAGCTAATTCTAATGACTCTTTTTTACTAAGACCAAGTTTTACTCCTGCATCTCCAAGTGAATTCAATAGTAAAAATACATATGCAGGTCCACTACCAGAAATAGCTGTAATTATGTCCAATTTATCTTCTTCTACTCCTATTGCCTTCCCAGTTGATTCGAGAATTCTCACAGTTTCAATTTTTTCCACTTCTGACAAGTTATAAGTTGTATATCCACATATGCCTTTCCCAATAAGTGAAGGGGTATTTGGCATAACTCTACAGAATTTTATCTTATCACCAAGTTTTTTCTTATAATGAAATATTTTAACTCCAACAACCAAAGATATTATCACTTTTCCATCTAGGTCAAATGTAGATAATTGATCTAATACAGAATCAAGAACTTGAGGTTTAATAGCTAACACTATTACTTCTACATTTTCAACTAAACTTTTAATGTTCTCCAAGTGTTTGGCATTAGTTTCTTTTTCAATTTTTTCTATTAACTCAATATTTTTTTCGACAAAATATATTTCTTCCTTTTTAAGAGATTTAATATATGCTTGTCCCATGTTTCCTGCCCCAATAAAACCTATCTTCATAGTTACCTCCAAATTACATTTTATTTAAAGAAAAAAGAAAGTATCACTTTCTTTTAATCTAAAAAATAATTTTTTGCATTTTTTACATAGTCCCAACCAGATAATATTGTATAAAAAACTGGAACTATCATCAGATAAAAATTCCACTGACTTTTACCTAATAAGATAATTATTAAAATTGCTATCATTTGAGTTGTTGTTTTTATTTTTCCCAAGTTACCAGCAGCAATTACATCACCTTTAGATGCTGCAAGAGTTCTTATTCCTGTAACTAAAAACTCTCTTGTAATAATAACAATTACCATCCAGGCTGGAATATATGACAACTCTACAAAAAGCATTAAAGCAGAAATCACAAGTATTTTATCAGCTAATGGATCCATTAACTTTCCAAAATTTGAAACTAAATTATGTTTTCTTGCTAAATATCCGTCAAAAAAGTCTGTAATTGATGCAATACCAAAAATACAAAAAGATATAATTCTTAATGCTAAATTATTGTCACTATAACCTAATAATATTATAAATGGGATAATTAATATTATTCTTAGTATAGTTAATTTATTTGCTATATTCACTCTGTACCCCCATTTTATTTTTCATTTTTTACTATTGGTCCAACAAAATCATATTCAAAATTTTGTTCTATTTTTACCTTTACTATCTCACCTTGTTTAGCAGTTCCATCATTAGTCAGAACTTTTCCGTCTATTTCAAGTGCTTGCCCTCTAGTTCTTCCTTCAAGCATAAATTCAGATTCACTAGAGATTCCATCTATCAAAACTTCTACCTCTTGACCTATCATATCTCTATTTTTTCTTTCTGCTATTTCACTTTGGATATTAACAAGTTCAGCCCATCTTTTTTGTTTTATATCTTCATCAACTTGATTAGGCAAATCGTGAGCTACTGTATCTTCTTCTCTAGAATACTTGAAAACTCCTACATAGTCAAATTTAAATTCTTTTATAAATTCTTTTAATTCTTCAAAATCTTCTTCTGTTTCCCCTGGGAAACCAACTATTACAGTTGTTCTAATAGAAGCATTTGGAATTTCTTTTCTAATTTTATATAATAACTCTTTAATATCATTTCCTTCTTTAGCTCTAGCCATATTTCTAAGTATATTGTCTGATATATGTTGAATTGGGATATCAAAATAGTTACAAACTTTATCTTCTTCTTTGATTGTTTCAATAAGTTCATCAGTAACTGAATTAGGGAACATATAATAAGATCTTATCCACTCTATTCCTTCTACTTTCACTAACTCCCTAAGTAATTTAGCTAAATATTTTTCACCATATCTATCAAGACCATATTCTGTTGTTTCTTGTGCCAAAAGGTTTAATTCTCTAACTCCCATTTTAGCCAGATTTTCTGCTTCTTTAACTATATCTTCTACACTTCTACTTCTAAGCTTCCCACGTAATTGTGGTATGATGCAATATGTACATCTTCTATTACATCCTTCTGCTATCTTCAAATACGCTGTATGAGGATATGTTGTAATAATTCTTTCTGTTTCAGCATTTGCCAAAAACTCCAAACTATCACTTCTAATAACCCTTTTATCTTCAAGTATAGAGTCTATTATTTCTTCAATTTTATCAATATCACCTGTACCAATTATAGCATCAACTTCTGGCATTTCAAGTAATAAATCTTCTGCATATCTTTGAGCTAAACAACCAGCTACTATAAGTTTTTTAAGTTTTTTTTCTTTAAGTTGTCCTACACTTAATATAGTTTCAATAGATTCTTCTTTTGCATCTCCGATAAATCCACAAGTATTCACTATAGCTACATCTGCTTCTTCTATCTCTTCAACAAGAGTAAATCCTCTTCTTTTTATTAATATTCCTAATAAATGTTCACTGTCTACCAAATTTTTACTACAGCCCAAGCTAATAAGAGCTAATTTCATTAAATATCTCCTTTGTTACTTTAATTCTATTTTTTCAAAAAATCATCTATGATTACGAGAAAAGAAGCAGAGTTACCCCTGCTTATTTCTTCTCTAATAATGCTTTTCTACTTAGGTTAACTTTACCTTTTTCTGTACTTATTACTTTTACTTCAAACTCATCTCCTACTTTAAGAACACTTTCAACATTTTCTACTCTTTTGTGATCTATTTCAGATACGTGTAATAATCCTTCTTTTCCAGGTAATACTTCCATGAAAGCACCGAACTTCATTAATCTAGTTACTCTTCCTAAATAAACTTGATCAAGTTCTATATCTTTTACTAAATCTTCAATTAATTTAACAGTTTTCTTTAATTGATCTCCATCATTAGTAAAGATTGCTACTTTCCCACTATCTTCTATATCAATAGTTGCTCCAGTTTCATCTATTATAGCTTTAATATTTTTCCCTGCTGGTCCAATAAGTGTAGCTATTTTATCTGGATTAATATTCATTGTATGTATTCTAGGTGCAAGTGATGAAATTTCTCCTTTAGGAGCAGGTATTGCTTTTTCCATTTTTTCTATTATGAATAATCTTGCATCTAAAGCTTGCTTAAGAGCAATTCTCATTACTTCTTCACTTATTCCTGATATTTTTATATCCATTTGTAAAGCTGTAATCCCATTTCTTGTCCCAGCTACTTTAAAGTCCATATCTCCAAGGTGATCTTCTAATCCCATAATATCAGTTAATACTACAAAATCGTCTCCTTCTTTAATAAGTCCCATAGCTATTCCTGCAACATGTGATTTTATAGGTACACCAGCACTCATAAGTGATAATGACCCTCCACAAACACTTGCTTGTGATGATGATCCATTTGATTCAGTTATTTCTGATACAACTCTAACTGTATATGGGAAATCATCATTTGAAGGCATTACATAACTAAGTGCTCTTTCAGCTAATGATCCGTGTCCTAATTCTCTTCTTCCTGGTGCTCTCATAAATCCTGCTTCTCCAACAGAATATGGAGGGAAGTTATAGTGTAAGAAGAATTTTTTTCTATATTCTTCATCTAAACCATCTATAATTTGCTCATCTTCTTTAGTTCCTAAAGTTGTAATAGCTAAAGCTTGTGTCTCACCTCTAGTAAATAGAGCTGAACCATGAGTTCTTGGAATTAAATCAATTTCCATTTCAAGAGCTCTTATTTCTTCTGTACTTCTTCCGTCTACTCTATGTTTATTATATAAAATAGCTTCTCTTACTAATTTTTTCATCAAATCATGATAATAAGATTTGAATTCTTTTTCTATATCTTTTGGTAATTCTTCTTCTTCACTACCTTCAAGATATTTTCCAGTAAATCCTTCTAATAATTCTTCTTCTAAATTATTAACAGCATCTTCTCTAGCTTGTTTTCCAACAGTTAAAACTGCTTCTTTCAATCTATCAGTTCCTGCATCAACAAATTCTTTTATTTCTGCATTTACTTCTTTTAACTCAAATTCATATTTCTCTTTTTTTCCAACTTCTTCAACAAAAGCTTCTTGTAAAGCACATAAAGCTTTTATGTTTTCATGACCAAACATAATAGCACCTAACATTACATCTTCAGATACTTCTTTAGCTCCTGCTTCTACCATTGTTATAGCATCTTTTGTTCCTGCAACACTTAAATGAATATCACAAGTATCTAAAACTTCTTTAGTTGGGTTTAAGATATATTCTCCGTTTAAGTAACCTACAACAACTCCAGCTACTGGTCCATCAAATGGAATATCTGAAATAGATAAAGCTGCTGAAGCTCCTAAAGCTGCTATTTCTTCAGGAAGATTTTCTCCGTCATATGATAATGTAGTAATTACTATATGAACATCATTAAAGAATCCTTCTGGGAATAATGGTCTAAGTGGTCTATCTACTAATCTAGCAATTAGAGTAGCATCAACAGATGGTCTTGCTTCTCTTTTAATAAATCCACCTGGTATTTTACCTGCTGAATAGAATTTTTCTATATAATCTACCATTAAAGGGAAAAAGTCTATTCCTGGCTTAGGATTTTTACTTCTTGTAGCTGTAACTAATAATACTGTTTCACCATATTCAAGTACTACTGATCCACCAGCTTGTCTAGCTATTTTACCTGTAGAAAGTTTAAGTGTTCTTCCTCCTACTTCTAAGCTTATTTGTTTTTCTTCAAACATTATTTACCTCCTGTTATTTAAAGAAGGTGTAAGGCTTTGCAAATAATAAGAAATAAAGACTTTTTCTGAAGTATTTATTCCTTACTACTTACTCTTACACCAACTTTTTTCCTTCTTAAAGTATATCATTATTCATTTAAAAAATAAAGTACAATTTTCTTTATTATCCTATATTTCAAGAGCAAATGAAATAATAATATTAAAAAAAATACAAAATAATAAGAGGGGTATTACCCCTCTTTTAATTATTTTCTGATTCCTAATTTTGCGATTAAAGCTCTGTATCCTTCAAGGTCTTTTCCTTTTAGGTAGTCTAATAATCTTCTTCTTCTACCAACCATTTTTAATAATCCTAATCTTGAGTGGTAGTCTTTTTTGTGTACTTGCATGTGAGCTGTTAAGTGTTTAATCTTATCAGTTAATAATGCAATTTGTACCTCAGTTGATCCAGTATCTTGTGCGTTTTTTCCAAACTCAGCAACGATTTCGCTTTTTGCTCTTAATGCCATTTTTGTTCCTCCTAATATTATAAAATATCTAATCCAAGAAAAAAGTCGGCAAAACTAACATCCTAGAATAGATTCACCTAATTTTATCACATTCGTCATTTTTTGTAAAGCCCTTAAACTAAAGAACATATTTATAAATAGCTTCACTTACCCCATCTTCAAGGTTACTAGCCACAACCGCATCTCCTAAAGGAACTAAGTCTTTATCAACGTTAGCTACCCATACACCTAAACCAGCATACTCAATCATACTAAGGTCATTAGCCGCATTACCAACAGCCATTATTTCACTACTATCTAGTCCAAGTTGTTTACATAATTTATCTAAAGTTTTCCCCTTGTCTATGCCTTTTGGCATAACTTCTAAAAAGAATGGTTTTGATATTGCTACACTTTTATCTCTTCTACTCTCTTTCAGTTTCACTTCTACTTCCTTAAGATATGTAGGTTCCTCAAGCATAATACATTTAATTGCTCCACTAGTCATATGATCTTTAAAAGATTCTACTTTGTTATGATTCATTTTTGTTATTACTTTTTCGACATCTATATATTCACTTTCATCTTCACTTATAATTTCATTATTGTAATAAGTAAGAATTTGTACTTTATGTTCTCTACTAAAGTCATACAAATCATGAACTTCTTCTTTTGTCAGACTCTGTTCAAATATTACCCTTTCATTTTTACAATTAATAACTTCTCCGCCATTATAAGAAATAATATATGAACCGTATTTTCCTAGTTCTAATTCTCTAGCATATTCTATCATAGCTCCAGTTGGTCTTCCAGATGCTAATACTACATAAACACCTTTTTCCTGAGCTTTTTTTATTGCTAATTTATTTTTTTCAGATATATTATGTTCATTATCAAGTAATGTATCATCCATATCCAAAACTATCATTTTTATATTTTTCACACTTCACACCTCAATTACAAAATTTATACTCTTTCATTTTAACAAAAACTATAATTTTAGTAAAGAGCATTCCTTCTTTTATTATCAAAAGCTAAAATTAACTACTTAAAGAAAATATTACCAAAATTTACTTTTTGTAATCTATCCTATAAAAATAAAAAGGTAATTTCTTTACTTAAATAAGAAATCACCTTTTAAATTTTTAACAAATCTTTTTCTATTCTTTTTTAAAAATTATTTCTCTCAATAATTAGTAGTTTCCATGAGCAATCATTGAATCTGCAACTTTTTTAAACCCAGCAATATTTGCCCCTGCAACTAAATTATAACCAAATCCATATTCTTTAGATGCCTTTGCAGCATTTGAATGTATGTTTATCATTATATTTTTTAATTTTTCATCTACTTCTTCAAAAGTCCAAGCATGTCTCATTGAATTTTGAGCCATTTCAAGTGCAGAAGTTGCAACTCCACCAGCATTAGCAGCTTTTCCAGGAGCTAGTAAAATACCTTTTTCTAAGAAATATTCAATAGCATCGTTAGTTGTTGGCATATTTGCCCCTTCACCAACTGCAATACATCCATTTTCAACAAGATTTTTAGCTTCTTCAATACTTATATCATTTTGTGTAGCACAAGGAAGTGCTATATCACATTTAACAGACCAAATCCCTTTCCATCCTTCATGGAATTCTGCATGTGGGTGATCATTCAAATATTCTCTAATTCTTTTTCTCTCAATTTCTTTTAATCTTTTAACTGTATCTAAATTAATCCCTTTTTCATCATATATGTATCCAGATGAATCAGATACTGCAACAACTTTTGCTCCCATTTCTGTAGCTTTTTCTGCAGCATATATAGCAACATTTCCTGATCCAGAGATTACACAAGTTTTATCTTTTATATCAATATTATTATGCTTTAGCATCTCATTAACAAAATATATAAGCCCATATCCAGTTGCTTCTTTTCTAACTAATGAACCTCCATAATTAAGCCCTTTACCAGTTAAAACACCATTTTCAAAAGCCCCTCTTATTCTTCTATATTGCCCATATAAATAACCTATTTCTCTTGCACCAACACCAATATCTCCTGCTGGTACATCTACATCTGGACCAATATGTCTTTGGAACTCAGTCATAAATGACTGACAAAATCTCATTACTTCAGCGTCAGATTTTCCCTTAGGATCAAAATCTGATCCTCCTTTTCCTCCACCTATAGGTAATCCAGTTAATGAATTTTTAAAAATTTGTTCAAACCCTAAGAATTTTATAATCCCTAAATAAACTGATGGATGGAATCTAAGTCCACCTTTATATGGTCCTATAGAACCATTATATTGAACTCTAAATCCTCTATTAACATGCAATTTACCATTATCATCTACCCAAGGAACTCTAAACATAATTTGTCTTTCTGGTTCAGCAATTCTTTCCAAAATATTTGCTTCTACATACTCAGGATGTTTATCAATACATGCTTTTAATGAAGAAAATACTTCTTCCAATGCTTGGATAAATTCTGGCTCACTACTATTTCTTTCTTTTACTTTTTCTAATACACTTTTTACATACGACATAATAACAACTCCTTTTTTATGTTATTTAACAATATGATAATACCACATAAATTGAATCTATGTAATAATACTATTTTTACTTATTTATATAATTATGCTAATTTAAATATTTTTCACTAAATTTGAAAATTACAAAAGTAATTTTATTAACTTCAATTTTTTCTAGAAGCCAATATTTAAAAGGTTTTCATCTGATTAAGCCCTCTAAACTTTTATATTCTTTTCTTGTTTTTATTCATTTTTTTAATATTTAATATATATAATTTGAATAAGATTTTTATAATAATTAGACTAATTTGAATTGTCAAATTTTAAAAAAATAGTTTTTTTACATAAAAAAAGCTTGACCAGTAAGGTCAAGCTACAGTTTTATTCTTTTATTTCTTCTTTATTCTCTTCTGTTGCTTCTACTTCTACTTTTTCTATCTCTTCCTGAGCAATATGAGCATCGTCAATTATTTCAGATTCTACAATTATTTCATTAGCTCTCAAAGTTTCTTTGTCTGCATTTTTAAATACTATTTCATCTAACTCTTCACCTGTAATAGTTTCAAGTTCTAATAATGCTTCTGCAATTCTATGAAGTGCGTCTATATTATCAGAAATTAGTTTTTTAGTATCTTCATATGCTTCATCAAGTATTCCTCTTATTTCTTCATCAAGTTCTCTACCTGTTTCTTGACTGTAGAAAGTATGATTTTTATAATAATCTCCATAAGATGTTGCATCATATAATATCTTCCCAGCTCCAGCCATACCTAATCTAGTTACCATAGTTATTGCTGTTCCTGTTGCTTGTCTAATATCATTACTTGCTCCACTTGATATATCTTCGAACATTATCTCTTCAGCTACACGTCCACCATAAGCTACTCTTATGTCAGCAAGCATTTCTTTTTTCATCTTAAGGATTTTTTCTTCAGTTGGTACTTGCATCAAGTATCCACCTGCTCCACCTCTTGGAATTATAGTTACTTTATATGCTGGTATAGTATGATCAAGTAAAGCATTAACAAGTGCATGTCCTGCTTCGTGGTACGCAATTGTTTTCTTTTCTTTCTCATTCATAACTCTTGATTTTTTAGCTGGTCCATAAGCTACCTTTTCAGTTGCTTCTTCTATGTCTTCCATAGCAATTACTTTTCTACCTGCTCTAGCTGCCATGATAGCTGCTTCATTAAGCATATTTGCAAGGTCTGCCCCAACAAATCCTGCTGTTTTTCTTGCTATTCTCTTAAGATCTACATCTTTAGATAATTTTTTACCTCTAACATGCACTTTTAGTATAGCTTCTCTTCCAATTATATCTGGTGCATCTACTACTACTTGTCTATCAAATCTACCTGGTCTCATTAGAGCTTTATCAAGGATTTCATCTCTATTTGTAGCAGCAATAACGATTATTGTTTCATCATTTCCAAACCCATCCATTTCAACTAATAATTGGTTTAGAGTTTGTTCTCTCTCGTCATTTCCTCCACCTTGACCACTTCCTCTTTTTCTACCAACAGCATCTATTTCATCAATAAATACTATACAAGGTGCAGCTTTTCTAGCTTTTGAGAAAAGGTCTCTAACTCTTGAAGCTCCCACTCCAACAAACATCTCTACGAATTCAGAACCAGACATAGAGAAAAATGGTACTCCTGCTTCTCCAGCTACTGCTTTTGCAAGTAATGTTTTACCAGTTCCAGGTTGACCCTTTAATAAAACTCCTTTAGGTATACGTGCTCCTATTTCTTGGAATTTTTTAGGTTCTTTTAAGAATTGTACTACTTCTAAAAGTTCTACTTTTGCTTCGTCAGCTCCAGCTACATCGTTAAATGTAACTTTTTCTCCTGTTTCACTTCCTTCTTTAGCTTTAGATTTCCCCATATTAAATATTTGAGGTCCTCCTCCACCGCCACTACCTTTATTCATACGGTTTAACATAAATATCCATACAAATATCAATAGTAACATTGGGAACCAGTTAAATAAAGCTTGAACTAAAAATGGTAAACTCTCTGCTTCTAATGATTTTAAAGTAATCGATTTTTCTTCTACTAAATCCATTATTTTTTCATCTTCAGAAATTCTATAAGTAATCATTTTTGTTTTTAGATTCTGTTTTGTTTTTTTATTTTCTGCGTATAAATACCCTTCTTTTTCTTCTATACGTTCAAATGAGTCTTTATTGATATAATCTACAAAATCTGTATATGTAACTTCTTCATAACGTTTTGGTGCACTTCCGTTAAATAAGTTTGGAAGAGATATAATAAGTACAATTAAAAATATCAGTAATACAATGTTTTTAAAATTAATACTAATTTTAGTATTTTTCTTATTAGGTCTATTTGGTTTCTTCCCATTAGGATTTCCCTTTAAAAGAATTTTTTTAACTTCTTTTTTTACTTTCTCTTCTTCATTTTCTTCTTGTTTTTTTTCTTCCTCTTCTGTCCCTACTTCTTTATCCTCTTTTGCTTCTTCTACTACTTCCTTTTCTTCTTCTTTTGTATCTAATTCATTATCTTTTTTATCTTCCATCTCGTCGATTTTTTTCTCTTCATCATCGTGTAAATTTTTATTGTCCATCACTTGATTCGACCTCCTTAACTTTTAGTAACAACACCTTTTTCGTCTCTTTATCTACTCTAAAGAGATTACTCCCTCTTAAGTCCCCTACTAACAATATTTCTTCCCCTGTTAGTATAAGAGGAATTAACTCTCTTTTATCCTTTTCTACTTTACTATCAATAAAGAAGTTTTTCAACTTTTTTTTATTGTTCATTCCAAATGGGATAAATTTATCTCCATTTTTCCTAGTACGGATATAGATATTTTTGTCCAACTTGTCATAATCAAAGTAAAACCCTTGTTTTTTACTAGGTATTTTATCTAGTAACTTACTCTCAATTATGTAGCCATTATACATCATTTTATCATTAATTTCTAATGCAATTTTCCCTTTTGCACTAGTTTTTTGAGTTTTTTTCTCTACTTTTATATATTTATACCCCTTATTAAAGATATATCCTCTTCCTAAATCAATTTCTTTTGGTCCTTGAGACATTAATAAATCGTCTATATTCTCAAGTTTTTCACGGGATACTTCTACTTCGTACTTCCTAAGTAACATATTAATTAATCTTTTTCTCAAAAATTTTTCTAAAGTCAGAATTTTTTCTAAGAAAATTTTTTCACCTTCAAAATAACCTTCTAATTTTTTTTGAAAAAACATATTTGTTTCTTTTATTTCTTCTATCATTTCACTTATTTTATCTACAAATAAAGGATTAAATTCTTTTTCAATATAAGGAATTAAATCTAATCTTATTTTATTTCTTGTATATATATTTTCAAAGTTACTATGATCAATTGCATAATCAAAATTATTCTCATTTAAAAAAGAAAGTATATCTTTTTTCTTTTCATTCATTATAGGTCTTATGATGTTATCTCTTTTTAAAGGAATACTATTTAAGCCATCTAAACTAGTTCCTCTCATTAATCTAAAAAGAAATGTTTCTATATTATCATCTAAATTATGCCCTAAAGCAATTTTATTATAAGCATTTTCTTTCAAGACTTTTTCAAAAAAACCATAACGAACTCTTCTACCACTTTCTTCCTCACCTATGCCGTACTTTTTACTATAAGCTTTTATATCTTCCCTATGAGAATAAAAATCAATATTTAGAGCTTTACAAAGATTTTTAGCAAAATCTTCATCTCTCATAGCATCTTCTCCTCTTAATAGGTGATTTATATGACATGCTCCCAGTTTCAAATTATATTTTTCTCTTATTTTTTCTAGTATATGTAAAAGAGCCACTGAATCAGGCCCTCCAGAAAGAGCAACTATTATCTTGTCACCCTTTGATATCAAATTATTTTCTATAATAAACTTTTCAACTCTCTCTAACACTTCTACTCCTAACTATATCTTTTCTATACTTACTCCAGAATAATAGTATTTCAAGATTTCATCATATTTTTTGCCTTTTTTAGCCAGACCATTTGCAGACCATTGTGGCATGCCTAATCCGTGACCAGAACCATTCCCTTTAAAATAAAAACTATTTCCTGTATCTTTCACCGAAAACATTGTACTAAATAGTTTGTTATATCCTATATAACTACGAAGTTGATTTCCTGTTACTTTTGTATTTTTACTTCCTTTAAGCATTGCGTATTTTACACGTCCATCTACACGTTCTACTATTTCTATCTTATTTACTGTAAATCCTACTTTTTTACTAAAATCTTTTTTACTAATTGTAAATTCCCAAAGTTGTCTTGGAGATTCATCTCCATTACCTTTGTCTGCAACACCTCTTATATAAGGCAAAGGTGTTCCTGCTGGCCATACATCTTCGTTATTAGCTGTTCTGCCTCCACTTGTAGAGTGAAAAAGAGCATTAATAGCTTTTCCATCATAAACCATTATCAAATTAGATGTTTCATTTACAAGTTCAGTTATTTTATCGTTTTCTCTATCAAAACCTAGATACACTTGTGAATCAACTGTATCTAACAAATCACAATAATTATATTTTTTTGATAATAATGAATGATACAAATAAGACCTTGCAGCTATTGCTTGAGCTTTTATTGCTTCAGCTTCAAAACTATAGCCTATTTCCGACGGTACTACACTATACAGGTACTCTTCAGCTTGAACCATATTAATTGGCATAATCTGAGAATTTAGAGATTTTAAAACAAACTCACCTCTATATCTTGAATATTTTTGACCATCTTTACTAATAGAAAGTAGAGCAAATATATCTGCTTTTTTTATCTCAATTTTTGAGTATTCTTTATTTCCATAAATAAAATTACCATTTTTATAAGCAACTTTACTTACTTTTCCTGCTCCTACTTCTACTTCTTTTCCATCTAAAAGTAGTTTATAACTTCCATTTTCAGATTTTACAAATAATTCTTTTCCTTTAAATCTAGTAATTCCTATTTCAAGTACTGGACCAAAGGTGTTTAGTGAATATTCATCACCAAAAGCAAATGCACTTAAGAATAAAAATATAAAAGCAATCAAGCTATTCTTCATTTTATACTTCCTCCACTGTCGTTTTCTTTCCATATACAAAGAGTACTTTTCTCTCTTTATTATCCCCATTTTCAAAATTATAATTAAATATTTCAAACTCACAATTTTTATATTTTTCCCTCATACTTCTACCCATTACTTCCTTTGCAAGGTCGTTATAGATATCTTTATCTGTATTTCTCACAAGCCACTCTGGTGAATGTTTAGGTTTTTCCATATAAAAATAATCATACTTTAATACTTCTCTAAAAACATCTATATTTGGGAAGTTTTTGTATAAGTAGAAGTCATAAAAATGATTAAATATTGCTAGTTGTTTATGTCCTATACCAATATAATTTTTCTCTCTATAGTATAATGCCATATCTTCGAAAAAGTCAAAGGGTCTTTCATAAAAATTATTTAAAATATAATCTAAACTAGCAGAAAACTTTTCTGAGTTGTAATAATAATCAAGCATTGTTTCTACATCGTGTAATAATAGTATCTCTTCATAAGAGATATAGTTATTCTCCAAAACTTCATAGGGTGGAAACGAAAGGTATTTATACCCGTATTTTTCTATTTCAGTAGAGATTTGTGTCCCTTCTAGTATCTTTAAAAATCCCATTTGTATCATTTCAGGTTTCAAATTATATACATAATCAAAACTTTTTTTAAATGTTTCATAATCTTCTTCAGGCAAACCAACTATCAAGTCCAAATGAAGATGTATATTGTCTTTTATACTCAACACATTATGTGCTAAACGCTCTAGATGATTTTTTCTTTTTATAAGTTCCATTGTTATTGGATTTATAGTTTGTACTCCTATTTCAAACTGAAAATAACCATCAGGCACTTTTTTCAAAAACTCTATTGCTTCTTCATCAAATAAATCCGCTGATATTTCAAAATGAAATGTTAATCCTTCTTTATAATTTTCAAGTAAAAATTGCCATAATGCCATATATCTTTCTTTTTTCAAATTATATGTTCTATCTACAAATTTTACCAAACTGACTCCGTTACTTATAAATGTTATCAAATCTTTCTTTACTTTCTCCATTGAAAAATATCTAACTTTTTTATCTATAGAAGACATACAATAACTACATGCAAAAGGACACCCTCTAGAACTTTCATAATAAAGAATTTTACTCTTTTCAGTTAATTCTTCTATATCATAAGGAAAAGGAATTTTATCAAGGTCACAAATAGGCATTCTTTCTCCACTAAATACTATTTGTTCCCCTAATCTATAGTATATACCTTTTACTTCTTTTTTGTCTTTATGTGTAAAAAAATCAAGAGCAGTTTCTTCTCCTTCACCTTTTATTATAAAGTCAATTTCACTATATGTTTTCATACATTCTTCACTATTATAAGATACTTCTGGTCCACCTAATACTATCTTCATATTTGGTGCAACTTTTTTCATTTCTCTAATTAATTTAAACACATATTCTTTATTCCAAATATATGTTGAAATAATCAAATATTCAGTTTTTAATCTATATACATCACTAATTATTTCTCCAATTGAATTATTAATTGTTTTTTCCAAAAGGTTGATTTTTATATCACTATAAGCTTCTACATATTTTTTTATATATCTTATAGCCAGATTTGTGTGTACATATTTACTATTTATTCCCAAAATTAATATATTATCCATCCATACTCCTTGCTTCTATCATATTCATATATTATACAGGATTTTTCTAAATTTTAAAAATTAAATCTATTTCTTAATAAAGAATAAATAAGATTTCCAACTAAAACAAAAGATTTTAAAAGACATCTTTAAAACATTTTATTTTTTATGATTAAGAAAAAATCAGATAATTATTCTAATTTATCATTAATTTTTAAGTATGTTTTTTATAAGAAAAAACGACTAATTTTCGATAAAATTAGTCGCTTATTTAAAATTTAATATTAATTTTTATATTACTAAAGATTCGTATTTAACTTTTTATAGTTTTTAATATGGTTTTTGATATATCATTAAGTTTTCATTATTGAATTTTCTATATTCAAATTTATCACTAATTCCATTTAAAGTTTCTGAATGTCCTAATATAAAGAATCCACCTGGATTTAGTTGTGCATAAAATTTGTCTACAATTTCTCTTTGAACTTCTTTTGGGAAATATATAAATACATTTCTACAGAAGATAATATCCATTTTAGGGAATTTACTAAATGAATCTTTCAAATTAAATCTCTTAAATTCTACTAATTTTTTAAGGTCTTTACCCATTTCAACTATTCCATCTTCTTTTTTTTCTATGTAAAACTTTTTATATTTAGCATCTACACCTTTTACATCTTTAATATCATATTCACCTTGTTGGGCTATATTTAATACTTTTTGATTAAGGTCTGTTCCTAATATCTTTACGCTTCTACCTTTAAGACCTGGCATAGCAGATAATACCATTGCAATAGTATAAGCTTCTTTTCCCATTGAAGCTGCTGCACTCCAAACATTTACACTTCCAACTCTTTTTTTCTCTATTATTTCAGGTACTATCATACCTTCAAGAGCTTTAAATTGTTTATCATGTCTAAAAAATGAAGTTTCATTTGTAGTAACTTCATCAAAAAACTTTATAACTTCTGGATCATTCATAGGTTTATTTTTTATAAGCTCAAAATATTCCTTATATGATTCTAAATTAAGTTCTCTTAGTCTTCTTCTAACTCTATTTTGTAAAATCGTTTTTTTATTAATAGTATAGTTTATTCCACTTCTTTCAAAAATATATGCACTATACTGATTAAATTCATTATCTGTTAACTCTAATCTTAACACTCCCATTTTCACTTCCCTCTCTCCTTTGCGCTTTTAGATGTTCATCATAAGTTGTGCTAAAATGGTGTTTTCCATTTTCCTGTAGCACAAAATAAAAATAGTTTGTTTCTATTGGATTATAACTTGCTTTTATTGCCTGTTCACCAGGATTAGCTATAGGTGTTGGTGGTAATCCATTGTTCCTATATGTATTGTATTCTGATTTTATCTGCAAATCCTTGTAAGTTATAAAATCTTTTTCATAATCAAACAAATAAGCGATTGTTGCACATGACTGCAACCTCATATTATCCCTTATTCTATTGTGAAATACTGATGCAACTAATTCCATTTCATCATTTGATCCTGCTTCTTTTTCTATTATAGAAGCTAGGACTAATTTATTATAAAAACTATCTTTATCAATAAATTGTTCTGGTGGAAATTTCTCCAAAAATCTATTTAAAAATCTATTTACAACACTTTCTCCACTTTCATTATTTCCAAAATAATATGTATCTGGGAAAAAATATCCTTCAAAATTACCATTTGGAGTAGGATAATAAAAATCCTCTACTTTACTAAGAGCATCATAAAGATCATCTCTTGATATAATATTTTTTTCTTCTAACCTTATTGCAATTTTATTAAGTGTAAATCCTTCAGGTATTGTAACTTTTATAAAATCATCTCTACCTTTTTTCAATTTTTCTAATATTTCTACAAGGGTATAATCTCCATTAAAAGAATAATTGCCTACTTCTACCTTAAAAGCATTTTTCCCTTTTAATTTCATATAAACCTTTAAAAATACATCTCTTTCTATACCTAATTCATCAAGAACTCCGTATAATGTTTCACCTTTTTCTACTTTAAAGTTTTTTTCTAAAGTAATTTTTTTACTATAAATTTGATTATAATAAAGTACTCCTGTAATTCCTATAATAATAACTAAAATTAATAATAAACTTCTTAATCTCCTTTTCATACTTCTCCTCTTTTATAAAAATCTACTTATCTATTATAGCACAAGATAATTGCCAGTTGTAGTTATTAAAATATTTTATTATAAAAGAAGTTTTTGCTCTTTACTTTTGTATTTTATCCAAATAATAATTTTTCCCGATTATTTTTTTGTAATCAACAAAAAAATCCTCTTCATCATATAAATACTCTTCTAACAATATATATTTATTATTTTTGTATTCTAATTCGTACCTTTTTTTTCCTTCTTTAACACCTAATTCATATTTTTCAAGATTTATAAATTCTTTTTTTAATTCTTCTCCAATTTTATTATCTATTTTTATTGGAAACTTGTTCATTTCAATATATTTATCCAGCAAAGACATAAAATCACCTCTATATATATTTCACCTAAATTTTACTTTTCTTTTATTTCTTTACAATAAATTAAAAATATATTATTATAAAAAAGGGAGGTTTTATGAAAAAATTATTATACTTTTTCCTATTTTCAATTAGTATTTTAGGAAATATTATTGAAAAACAAAACGAATATAATGAATGGATAATATATGAAGAAAATATAGAAGATTCTCAACTTATATTTTCTCAATATGAAAATGAAAAAAATTCAATTAGATTTATTTACAGTGGTCAAAACTTAATGGATTCTTTTGAAACTTTTACAAAATTATGGAAACAAAGTACTCTTGACAAAAGTAACTACAAGTATTTTCTTATCTCATATCCAGGTCAGTATGATGATACTAACAAAGCTTATATTAAAAAATATAAAGAATTAACCGATTCTAATACTAGAAAAAGTCTTTATGATATATATATGGCTCAATATTCATCAAATATTCCAACAGAAGAAATCAGAAAAGAAAATTTTGATAAATTAAATCAAATTAAAAATTTAGCTTTGAAAGAAAATGAAATTTATTCTAAGTTTTTTTCTTTTTTAGAAGAAAATGGTTATAAAATAATCGAAATTTCTACCGAAAAACATGGTTTTGTAGAAGACAATGTATATATGCCTTTTATGGTTTTTTATACATTAACATACTACCAATAAAAACATAAAGACTTATTCTTTTTAGAACAAGTCTTTTT
>CAZHXU010000043.1:12463-18670 GCA_964536535.1 uncultured Fusobacteriaceae bacterium | reverse complement strand
TATAGATTTTATGTAATAAAAAAGAAGTATCTAAAATACTTCTTATCTATTTATATCTAGTTGTTATTAAGTTCCCATTCTCTATATCTCAAATTCAATTCTTCTTCTATTAATTTATAGTTTTCCCAAGTATCTTCTACATGATAGATACTTTGGTATTTGTTCCCTAATAATCTAGTATAGTCTTCGAGATACATACCTGTAAGGTAATAGTACTCAGTAAACTTGCAAGCTAGTTCATTAAGGTCATTATCATCTATCTTTCCTTGGCAAAATTCAAATAAAAAGTCTCTACCTGTAATTTTCTTTTCAATAAGACCTTCTAAACCTCTTTGAGAGATATTTTTATGTAAATCACCTATAAGATTATTATTTATTATAAAAGCCATATAAAAACCCATGTGTGTACCAGCATTTTCAATAGTAAGCCCAAGGGGGAAATCAGAATCAAAATGCCAGCTAGCACTATCATATTTCATAAAATCACCTCAACTTTTCAGATATATTATATTCTAAGTAAATTATAAAATACAACAGCTAAATATTTAGTTCTATTCCTTCCCTTTTTAACCACTTGTCAAAATTGATATTTGAGTTGGAATCTATATAATGCTCCCATGAATCATAGAGTTTTTTATGATAAAGAAAATTAGAAAAAACCTCTTTATTAAGATAAGTAATATTTAGATTAGTTAATAACTTTTCTAATTTATCTAAACTTTTTTTAATTAACTTTAAATTTAGACTAAGCTCTCGAGGTAAACCTTTTTTGGCATACCATAAAGTTTCAAAATGATGTGTTAATAATAGAGTAAGAGTTTTTTCATCTGTTGGATTTTTTTCATATGCAATATTGAGTAAAACTTCATATAGATTAATTTCTCTTTCTAAACCAAGAATTTCTATAATCTCTAATCTAGTTTGTGTATCCCAACCTAATTGAGCCAAATAGCGAACTTCTGGCATTCTCTTTTTTACAAGTGATTTTAAAAGGTAAGGATAAAGAACTTCTATTTTTAGTATGTGTTTGATGTTGAGATTGTAGTCTATTTCCAGATACCTTTCACAAAACTCCTTTGCAAAATAATCTTCAAGAGAATTTTTCTTGATGGTATCAACAAGATTAATAAGATAGTCATAAGCTTTTTTACTATCTATACTATTTAGTTTTTCATATTCATTCCATAAAGACCAAATTTCTTTTTTTAAGATACTATTCATTATAAACACCCTTATTATATTTTTTTTATGCTTATATATAATTTATATAGTAACTTCTTTTATCCTCTATTATTTTTAAAAAAATTGAATTATTTAAGGAAGTTATAGATTATAACTCCATAATAAAATTTGCCATAAAGTCACGAGCCATAAAACCATGTTTTGCATAGAAACTACGTTCAAAAGCTTTACTTGTTTTGGCATTATTAAGTAATATACGTCTACATCCTTCTACTTTTGCTTTTTCTATAACAAATTCTAAAAGCTCACTTCCAAAATTCATTCCCCTATGTTTTGATGATACAAATAGTTCACTAATATAATATTCTTTTCCTCCTATAAGTGGAAAAAAACATTCATGAAAATTGACAAAAGCAACAACTGAGTCACTGCTATCTACTCCAACATATAAGTTATTACCATGATCAAGTAATTGATTAACGGTTTTTATTATATCAATTTCTTTGATTTTGGTATTGTTTGTTTCTTTGTGGTAAGTACTTATAATAGATACTATGTTATTAATGTCTTTGTAATTAATTTTTCTAACCATTTTTACCCCTTTGTAATTTTTATTGTTTATTATTTTACAACATATAATAACGAAAGTAAATATTAATAAAGATAATTATAAAAAAAAAGAACATATAAATATTTAATGTAGTATATATATAATAAACATAAGTTTTAGAGGTATAGTACTAGTAAAATTTGTTATTTTCATATAAAATATATTAAGGAGGAAGAATGAGAATATTTGAAGATGTAGACAACATTACTTTTAAAAAGTTAATGGAAGATGAAAATAATATACTTCTTGATATAAGAACTCAAGATGAATTTGATAGGGTGCATATGAAAGGTGCAAAACTTATAGAATTTGGACAGTTTGATTTTGAAGATATATTACTTGATATGGATAAGGAAAAAACATATCTTTTGTATTGTAGAAGTGGTAGAAGGACTGCTTATACAATGGAACTTATGAAAATATATGGATTTATAAAAGTATATAATCTAAGAGATGGGATTATCAAATGGAATGATAATTCAAATCTAATTTGCAAAGAAGGATTAGAATGTAGTCCTTTATTAGCATACTAAAGGAGGGCACATGGATATAATTACTAGTCACATACACTTAGATTTAGATGGTTTTGCTTCTATGGTACTTGCTAAAAAATTGTATCCAGAAGCTCTTTTAGTTTTTTCTGGAGACCTTAGTCCCAATGTAAAATCTTTAGCTAATCTATATCAAGATTATCTTAATATATATAAAGCTAGTGAAATAGACCTTGAAAAAGTAGATAAACTGATAGTTGTTGATACAGCTAATAAAAAACGTATAGGTAAATTTGGGGATATAGTAGATAGAGTAGAAGTGATAGTTTATGATCACCATTTAGAAAGTGATGACGATATATTAACTAGGAATAAGTTTGTGAGTAGAAGTGGTTCTAATGCTAGTCATATGCTTAAACATATATTTGATAAAAATAAAAAGATAGAAATAGAAGATTATGAAGCAACAATTGCCCTTATGGGTATATATGAAGATACAGGAAACTTTACTTTTAATAATACAACTGAACTTGATATGTTAATGGGTTCAAAACTACTTTCATATGGGGCAAAACTGCCTATGATAAGTGAGTATGTAGATAAAAATTTAAAGAGTCAAGAACTAGATATGTTACTTGAATTAATGGAAAATGGGGAAATTTATGAGTACTCTAGCTTACCTGTATTTATAAGTACTTATTATAGCAGTGAATATTTTAATGGAATAGATGTATTAGTTAATAAAATTATGGATCTTGAAGGGGCAAAAGCTTGTTTTATATTGTTCGGGACAGATGAACGTATAAGTATCATTGCTCGTAGCAAGAGTAAAAAGATAGAAGTAAATAAAATACTTGAAAATTATGGTGGTGGTGGACATAAGTTTGCTGCATCAGCTGTTGTTAGAGATAAAAACCTTTCTATTTTGGAAGGGGAGATAAAAGAAAAATTAGCTAAAAAAATAGTAAGTGGTAAAAAAGCTAAAGATATAATGAAAAGTCCAGTTAAAGTAGTAGAAAGTGATTTTAAGATAAAAGATGTTCATAAAATAATGGTTAGATTTGGTTATAATGGAATACCTATTATGGAAGAAAATAATCTAGTTGGAATTATATCAAGGCGTGATATAGATAAAGCTATAAATCATGGATTTAGTAATGCTCCTGTTAGGGCCTATATGAGTAGAAATCTTGTATTGGCTGGGGAGGAAGAGGGAGTAGAAGAGCTAAAGAGAAAAATTATAGAAAATGAAATTGGACGTATACCTATTGTTAGAGAAGGAAATCTTGTAGGAATAGTTACAAGGACAGATATACTTCGTGCTCTCTATGAGCAAAAGATGAAAAAAAACAAAACAGAAGTAGCTAAACATAATGAGATAAAAGAAAGAATATTAAGCCGAATACCTAAAAATCTCATGTATATACTTAAGAATGTAGAAAAAGTATCGGAAATGAGAGAAGAAAAAGCTTATTTGGTAGGTGGTATAGTTAGAGATCTTATACTTGCTATAGAAAATCTTGATATAGATATAGTAGTAGAAGGAAATGGTATTCTTTTTGCAGAAAAACTCGGAGATATAATGGGTGCTAAAAAAGTAGTTAAACATGAAGAATTTAGAACTGCTGTAGTAGTCCTTAAAGACGGGCAAAAGATAGATATAGCAAGTAGCAGAGTAGAATTTTATGAATACCCAACAAGTTTACCTACTGTTGAATACGGAAGTATAAAACAAGATTTGTACAGAAGAGATTTTAGTATAAATGCTATGGCTATAGAGATAGATTATTATAACTTTGGCAGAATAATAGATTATTATAATGGTTATAGAGATTTGGCTAATAAAAAGATACGTATACTTCATAACCTTAGTTTTATAGAAGACCCTACAAGAATAATAAGGGCAATTAGATTTGCAACTAGGTATGATTTTTCTTTGGATAAAGAAACTTGTGATTTTATGAAAAAAGCTATAGAAGAAGGATTTTTAGAAAAACTTAGTTGGCATAGGGTAAAATCGGAGATAAAACATATACTAAATGAAAAGAATGTGTATAAAGCTCTTGATAAACTATTTGAATTTGGAATAATAAAGAGCATACATGAAAATATTAAAATAGATGAAAATATGAAAAAAAATCTTAAAAGAGTTAAAGATGCCAAAATGTTTATTAAAGAAAATAATATTGAAATATGGATAATTTATCTTTTAGTATTATTTGAAGATTTAAAAAAAGAAGATTTGGATTTTATTTTTAGAAGATTTAATTTTAGTAAAGACTTTATTAAAAAATATGACTTTGGTATAAATATGCGTCGAGAGAGGGTAAAACTTCTTGAAAAAGCTAGTAGTAATGATGAAATATACTTAGCTTTAAAAGATTTGAGTTTAGAAGTAGTTATATTAATATATATTACTAATGAAAGTGTTAGTGAAAAAGTAAAAAAATATGTAGAAGAGATAAGAAAAATTAAAAAATTAATTGGTGGAAAAGACCTTATCAATATGGGTTATGAACCAAATGATAATTTTAGAACTTATCTAGAAGAGCTATACTTAATTCAGCTAAGAGAAGGAATAAAAGATAAAAAAACTCTTGTTGAAATGTGGAAATAGCAAAGTAGGAAGAAAAAAATTATAAGGGAGTATGGTAATATGGAAAATGTTTACAAAGTTAGAAAAGCAGGAAAAAATACCCTTGAGGTAAATATACCAGGGTCAAAATCAATAGCAAATAGGGCACTTATACTTGCAGTGCAAGGTAAGGGAGAAACTATACTTAAAAACATGCTTTTTTCAGATGATACTAGGTATATGATAGAAGCACTTAAACAACTTGGAAATGAATTAATTGTTGATGAAGAAAAAAAAGAAGTAATAGTTAGACCAAATATAGAAAAAAAATGGCCAGAAGTAGAGTTGTTTGTAGGGAATGCAGGAACAGCAATGAGATTTTTACCTACATATATAGCTACTGGTCACGGAAAAGTAGTATTAACAGGTATAGAACGTATGAAAGAAAGACCTATAAGAGATTTGGTAGATGCACTTAGGAGTTTGGGAGTAGAAGTAGATTATCTTGAAAAAGATGGTTATCCACCAATAAGAGTAAATGCAAAGGGTCTTAGTGGAGATAAAGTAAAGATAAAAGGCGATAAGAGCAGCCAGTATATAACTAGTCTTTTGTTGTCAGCACCAAGTAGCCAAAATGGTATAAGTATTGAGATAGAAGGAGATTTAGTAAGTATTCCTTATGTTGAAATAACTAGACTGATGATGAAAGATTTTGGTGTAGATTTTGAAAATATAGATAATAAAACTCTTAATTGTCCAAAGGGACAGTATATAGCTAGGGAGTATGTGGTAGAAGGGGATTGTTCTAGTGCATCATACTTTTTTGCCATGGGAGCTATAACAGGTAGTAGAGTAAAACTTAATAATATAAAGTTAGATAGTATACAAGGAGATATTAAATTTTTAGATGTATTACTTTCTATGGGCCTTAAACTAGTTGATAGTGGAGAAAACTATGTAGAAGTGGAGGGTGGAGAAGAACTTCGTGGAGTAGAAGTAGATATGAAACATATATCAGATACTGCTCAGACTCTGAGTGTAGTAGCACTATTTGCTAAGGGAAAAACAGAGATAAAAAATGTATATAATATGCGTATTAAAGAAACAGACAGGATAAAAGCTTGTTATATTGAGCTTGGGAAATTAGGTGCTAGGGTAGAAGAGCTTTATGATGGATTAATTATAGAACCTATGGAAAATCCAAGTGATTATAACAAAGGAGTTGTAATTGATACATATGATGATCATAGAATGGCAATGAGTTTTGCTCTAGCTGGACTAAAGATAGATAATCTTTTAATAGATGATCCAGGCTGTGTAAGTAAAACATTCCCAAATTATTTTGATGA
>CAZHXU010000043.1:0-12363 GCA_964536535.1 uncultured Fusobacteriaceae bacterium | reverse complement strand
TAGATTCTATATGTGCTGTGGCAAGTACTGGGTCTTACTTCTACAGACATTAAATACAAAATGTATAAACCATATAATAGTTTTAATAAACAGAAGAAAGGTTATATGCCTTTATATATAAATTGTATGGGTGTTGTTAATAACACCCATACATGTGAATACTCTAAAATCTTTATTGTTCAAGAAAAGTGATAAATCTTGGGGAATTTTTAGTATACCAATTTGGAATAAGGGTATCAAAGTTATTGTAATCTAAAAGAGCATTAACACAACGTTTTTTCATATCGTTTATCTCTTTGTCTCCAAAAGATTTTGCCCAAACTATAGAATATATTGAGGAGTAAGCTACATATACAGCATGTATACTCCAAAACTCTTTAGGAGGATTATTATTAAAATAACCATGAATTTTACCAATAGAAAAGGGTATACTGACTTCTACTTCAAAACTTTGTATTTTATAGAATTCTTCGTATTTATCTCCTATTCTCCATCTATTAAAGTCAATTATTCCAATAGTTTCATGTGGAGTTAAGATTAAATTATCAATATGGAAGTCTCCGTGTTTATAACAGGGAGTAGAAGTAGTAAGGGTTTCAATATTATTTTTAATAAAATCTATTGCGTGAATATCTCCTTTTACACGTAAACTTTGATTTTCATAAAAATTAGTCCTATCTAAAATTTTATTCTTAATACAATAATTCTTTTTTTTCTCTTCAATAGGGACTTTAATAGAATGTATATTTTTTAGGATTTTGCCTGCTTCTACCCCCAGTTCATATTGCCTATTTTCAGATAGTTTATCTATAACTGAACCGAGACACTTTCCATCTACCCAAGTTAAAAGCATATAAACATTATTTTTATTGTTACAATAACCTATTTCAATTGCTTTAGACATGGGATAAAATAGTTTATTACATTTTTTTATAAATTCAAATTCTTTAAGTTTATTTTGATAAGTTTCTTTATTTGAAATTCTCAAAAGGAAGTTTTCTTTACGATGATTTTCTATAAAGTATTTTATATCATTTGAATATCCTTTATTAACTCTTTTAATCACTTCCCAACTTTTGAACTTGGGAATATCCCTTAACATTTCTATAATCTATTATCCCCCCTTCAAAAATCAATAATAAAAAGGCTTTTAAAAAAGCCTTACAGAAATTTTACCATTTTTTACTTTTGTACCTGTCCATATTAGTTCATATTTTCCATCACTAACATCTACATATTTTTTGTCCAAAATCATATTAGCTTCTTTTCTATGAATATAAATAAGCCGATCATCTTCATCACGTATTTCAATAGACATAGTTCCACTTTCACTTTCAAATTGTACTTCTACTCCAAGTGCATTATGTAGAATAATAGATTTTTTATATGTCCCGTCAAACTCCCCAAATTCAACAAGATATTCAAAAGGATTAGAGCTTACAAGGTTTCCCTTCATATTTGTAGCTTTGTATGAAGGACCTTCATTTGAACAAGCAACAAATAACAACAACAAAGTAACAACAAACCACATTTTTTCTTTCATCATTGCCCCCTATAATTAAATTGTGATAATTATATCATAAGAAAAAGCTTTTTACAAATGACTAATTCAATTAGAGTCTATACTTTCACTTAGCAGTTTGATTCTACCTATGGTTTTTAAGACGTTTTCTTTATCAAGACCTTCTAAAACTAAGTCTTCCCAGCCATTTATGACACGATAAATATCTGGAATAACTTCTATTCCAGTTTGAGTAAGAAACAATCTCTGTTTTTTACAATCATCTGTACAACATTTTTTAGTCATGTACTTCAAATCACATAATTTTTTTACATTTCGAGCAACCATAGCTTTATCTAATTTAACATATCTTGCAAGTTCATTTTGGGACATTCCGGGGTATTTATTTATACATAATATTAGTGGATAAGTACCACTACCTAATTTATATTTTAACAATTCATTTCGAATATAATTTTGATATAATCTATATATAATAGAAATTTGTTTACCTAATGGATCCATGATGACCTCCATATTTTATACTATAATTTAAAGTATAGCACAAATATATTTAAATAGCTATTTTTATATAATATAATACAACTATTATTTTATTTTATGTAATAAAGTTTATTAAATTATATAAAAGTGAAAATGTACTTTAAGAAACTATATAAATATTGCCTTTTTTATATACATAATGTATACTAATATTGAATAAATGAGAGGAGAATAGCATGAATAAAGGATTGTGGGCATTATTTTATATTGTATCAACAATATTATTGATATTTTATTTTATAAAAGAAAAAAAGATAGAAAAAAAACGTAAAGAAAAATCAATGAAAAGAATAGATAATTTATTAACAAAATGGAATCTTTTTATGGGAAATGAAAGAGAAAAAATTGTTAAATTTATAGATGGAACTATATCTTTAGTTTTGGTAATTATATTAGTATTATTTATTCAAAAATTTTATATAGGTAACTTTACTGTACCAACTCCTTCAATGGAACCAACAGTAAAAGTAAGAGAAAGATTCTTTGGAAATATGTTAACTCCAAAGTTTAAAGCACCAAAAAGAGATACTATAGTTATCTTTAGAGAACCTGTAAAAGATAAATTAAGATATACTAAGAGAATGGTAGCTTTACCTGGTGAAGAGATACAAATATCAGACAATGGATATTTGTTAGTTGACGGGAAAGTATTAGAAAACAAAAGAAAATACTCTCAAATTGGTCTTATAGGAACAGATACATGGAAAGTACCTCAAAAAGGTGATAAGATTAAGATGCTTGATGGAGAATTTATGAAAGTATCTGAAAAACTTTCATTTAAAGACCTTGTAAATAGACTTGAAAAAGGATTAGAAGATGGAGAAGAGATTTATCCTCAAAGAATGGAATTTACTGCAAATGGTAAAAAATATACAGATGGATTATTCTCAGCTATTATAGATAAAGAAAAACAATATAAATTATTAAAGGGTGAAAAACTATTCCAAAATGGCGTAGAGTTTCAAATAGTTGGTGGAGAGTACTATATTGCCAAAATGGGAGTAGGAGTAGTAGAAGCTAGAGATATACTAACAAACAGTAAAGACTCAAAATTAGAATTTGTAAAAGGCGAATTCTTGCTTAATGGAAGTATAAAAACTGGACCAATTTCAGATAAAGAAATATTAGCAAAACTTATAAATGGTGAAGAAGTAGAACTTAAAGATGATTATTATTTTATGTTAGGTGATAACACAGATAATAGTTCAGATTCAAGATTCTGGGGATTTGTAAAAGAAGAGAGAATATTAGGAACTCTTATCTTTAGATACTGGCCACTTAGTGAAATTGATATAATGGTAGGAAAATAATAAACTGGGACTAAATTTTATGAATTTAGTCCTTTTTTTTATTAAAAGTTTAATCTGAATTTCTTATAAATATATATTAGGTATACATACCTAAGTTTAATAAATCGGTAGTAAAAAATTTTAGAGAAAAACAAAATTTATTCTAATAAGTTTTATTTGTTTTAAGACTAAAAAGACTAATAATTTAAAAAGACTGGTAATTACCAGTCTTTTAAATTATTAAGGATTATAGTTTGAATAAAAACTCTTCTACTTTATCTATCTTTGCTCCTCTTTTATGTAGAGGTGTCAAATCACCATTTTTGTAAGGAACTAAGTTTTCATGTAGAGTATTTCTCTTATTAGGGTTTTTGTATAAAACTCCACAAGGTAAAGCATCATCTTGGAAAGCTTTTTCTAGTGCTTTAAACTTGTCTGTTGGATCATAATCTTCTTCTACATAGTATGTATGATCTTTGTACCACTTAAATGTATTTACTTTATTAAATGTAACACAAGGGTCAAAGATATCGATTAATGCATAACCTTTATGTTTAATAGCTTCTTTAATGATTTCTTTACATTTTTCCATGTCACCAGTAAATGTTCTAGCAACAAATGAAGCACCAAGTGTAATTGCTGTTGCAAGAGGGTTAAATGGTTCATTAACTACACCGTCTACTTGAACAGTTGTTTTTAAACCAATTCCACTAGTTGGACTTCCTTGCCCTTTTGTTAAACCATAAATTTGGTTATTATGTACAATATGAACTATATCAAGGTTTCTTCTAACATTATGGATAAAGTGGTTTCCACCTTCACCATACATATCTCCATCTCCACCTTCAGCTATAACTGTCAAGTTTGGATTAGCCATCTTGATTGCAGCAGCTACTGGCATCCCTCTTCCGTGTAAACCATTGTAGTAGTTGATATTATTAATGTATTGAGGCATTTTTGCAGCTTGTCCAATACCAGATGAGATTACAATTTGGTTACTTTCTATTTCTAATTCATCTAAAGCTTTTTTTAATATATTAAGTAATGCAAAGTTTCCACAACCTGGACACCAAGCTATATCTTTTTTTTCTTCAAAATCAAATTTAGTTTTTCCAAACATTATTTATTACCTCCTAAAGATCTCATTAATTCCTCTACAGTAAATGGTAGTCCATTTGCTTTTAAGATAGTTTCATCAAAATCAATTCCTAATTCCATTTTGATAAGTCTTGCAAATTGTCCTGTAAAGTTATTTTCAACAATGATTAATTCTTCAGCATTTTGAAGTAGTTCTTTTGTTGATTTTGGTAATGGGTAAACTTGTGTAAAGTGAGCATATTTGATATTTTCATCATCTAATTTATCAACAGCTTCTTTTAAAGCTCCATATGTTGATCCCCAACCTACAACTAATTTTTTACCATTTGGATTACCAAAGATTTTTGCTTCTACATCTACTAAATTATCAAGTTTTCTATTTCTCTTTTCATTATGAGCAACTCTTACATCAAATTCTTCTGTAATATGTCCACTTTCATCATGTTCATCACTATCAACACAAACATAACCTTCTCCAAATCCAGGAACAGATCTTGGGCTTATACCGTCTTCAGTTAATTTGTATCTTAAGTAGTCTTTATCTGACTCAACTATATGATTTTCAACTTTTAATTTTGAAAAATCAATATCGTCTAAGTTGTAACTTTGGTTTAAGAAGTGGAAATCTGTAAGGAATATAACAGGTATTTGGTATCTATCTGCTACATTAAATGCATGGTTTCCTAAAGTAATTGCTTCTTCTAATGATCCTGGAGCAAGTAAGATTCTTGGGAAATCTCCATGTCCTGCGTATAATGCAAGGTTTAAATCTCCTTGTTCAGTACGAGTTGGTAGTCCTGTACCAGGCCCTGGTCTTTGAGCAAGTTGTACAACACAAGGTAATTCTCCTATACCTGCCATACTAATAGCTTCTCCCATTAGTGCAAATCCACCACCACTTGTAGTAGTCATTGTTCTTGCACCTGCATACCAACCACCAAGAGTCATATTAATAGCTGCAATTTCATCTTCTGCTTGTTCTATAGCTACATCAAAATCATTAGCCATGTCTGAGATAGTCATAAGAATACCAGTACTTGGAGCCATTGGGTATGAAGTAACCATGTTACATCCACCAGCTAAAGCACCAAGAGCAGTTGCTTGAGTACCATTTATGATAGCTTTGTTACTTAAGCTTTTATCTTTTTTAATATCTATTTTTAGATTTAAATCATTAGCTAATTGAACACCAGCTCTATATGCTTCTATGTTTTTATCAACTAATTCTTGTCCTTTTTTACCAAATTTTTTGCTTAATAATTCTATAGCAATATTTTCATCAGCATCAAAGATACTTGCAACAAAACCTAAAATTACAATGTTTGCGTACATGATACTTCCTATACCTCTCGCAATCTCTGCAAATTCTACAAAGTTTACTTTGTAGTTGTTTTGGTACTCTTCTTCTATAAATGCTTTTGGTCCAATGATAATTGTATCATTATCCATTCTGTCCTTTAATCTGTATAAAGAGTTTCTGCTTAGAACAATCACAAAATTTGATTTTTCAGAAAAAGCAGTTACTTTTTCATCACTAACTCTAAGTTGTGTAGTATTGTTCCCTCCTCTTATTCTTGACATTATTTCCTTTGATAAATATGTATTTAATCCTTCTTTAACAAGTATTTTAGTAATAAGACCTTCTATTGTTTTAATTCCAGTACCAGCCTCACCTGTGAATACTATCGAAGTTTCAGTCATGTTAAATCCTCCTTCTAAAAAACTTTTTTTGTAAAGTTTTATCTAACAAGAATATACTATTCTTTAGTAAATTAGTCAAGAAAAAAATGTAAAGATTTTAAATTTATACAAATTACAATTTTAGAATAGAGAAATATATAATAGGAAGTAGAGGGGGTAGAAGAAATAAACTCTTTGAAATCAAAGAGTCTAGTGTAGAAAAAAGAATAAAGCTTTAAATTTTGGATACGTAATAGAATCTATTAAAAAATATAAATTTTATGAAAATTAAATAAAAGACTAATATTTTTTCTGCAAAATGAAAAAGGGATGTTACAAGAACATCCCAAGGTAAAAATTAAATTTATTTTGTTTTGAAAAATTCTAAGTCAGCTTTTAGTTGGTCTGCAGAGTCACAAAGTGAATTAACTAATGCTAGTTTTTCTTCTAGGTTATCTTTAATATTAGCAGAAATTTCATTTGTTTCTACACATAAAGCTTCTATTTCGGTAGAACTATCTGTTATGGTACTAATTGCAGTAGTTACTTCTTGAGAAGCTGTTGCTTGTTCTTTTGAAGAATTAGAAATTTCATTAATGTCTACACTATTTTTATTAGTTAAGTCACTAATTTTCAACATATTATCTCTAGATGTTTGAGATAAAGTATGACCTACTTCTACCTTTTCTTGCACAGCAACACTTCCTACTTTTACAGTATCTACTTTACTTTGGATAGAAGCTATTAAATTACCAATTTTACCAGTTTCTGTATTAGTTTGTTCAGCAAGTTTACGAATTTCTTCTGCAACAACAGCAAATCCTCTACCAGCATCTCCAGCTCTTGCTGCTTCTATAGCTGCATTAAGAGCAAGTAAATTAGTTTGTTCAGCTATAGCACTTATAGCAGTAAGTATTTGACCTATATTATCTGATAAATCTTTTAAACCATCAATTTCTTCATTTGTGCTACCTACACTGGCACTAATTTCATTCATACTAGAACTCATTGTTTCTATTTGATCAAAAGAATCTTTTGATAATTTTAATGTATCTTTAAATCCACTTAGAGCACTAGCTATATTTCCGTCCATTTGAGTAATAGTAGCACTAATTTGTTCTAGAGCAGCAAGACTTTCTTCAGAACTAGCAGTTTGGTTACGAACATTATCAAGTACATTAGCTATAGAATCATTTAGTTGTATAATACCTTTGTCAAAGGAACCAAAGGAACTATCGTAGTGACGACTATTTTTACCATTAACTATAATATCCATAAGTTTATTTAAATTAGTCATTTCTATTCCTACTGTATTACTAAGCATCTTAGCTTTTTCAAGACTCTTAGAAATATTATCTAAAAAACTATTAATATTGTTACTAAGTATACCTAATTCATTTTCACTTTTTACTTCTACTCTATGGAAAAGTTCACCATTTGCTCCTTTTTCAAGAACATTACCTATAAAAGAAACATTTTTTACTACAGGATTAACAATAAGAGTAATAATAGTTATTATTATAAGAATAATAAGTGAATTTGCAATTATATCAATTATAATAGTTTTACGTAGTTCACCTGCAAATTGTATTCTTAATTCTTCTATTTGAGCATCTATTTCATCAATATAAAATCCAGTTCCAGCCATCCATTGCCAAGGTTCGAAAGCAACCATTAAACCAAGTTTTGGATATGGTGTATCGTCTCCATTTCCTTTTGGGAAGTAATAAGTAGAATAACCATAACCGTCTTTTTTTGCTCCTTCAATCATTTCTTGCATTAAGAGATGACCATTAATATCTTTTTGACCACTTCTATTAGTTCCTTCCAAACTAGGTACTGTAGCATGCATAATATTTATATAATCATAATTATCTATCCAGAAATAATTTGTTCCTTGGAATCTCATAGCCCTTATTTTATCTTTTGCTTCTTCTTGAGCTTCTGTAAGGGTAAGTTCCCCTGCTTCATAAAGATCATTATAGTATTTCATAATACTAATAGGAATTTCTACTAAATCTTTTAGAGTATTTCTTGCAACATTCATTTTTTCTTCTCTAAGTGTTATCAAATTGGCATCATTACTTTTAATATCTCCCCTAATATTATAAGTTGTAGAAAGGGCAATAGTAATAGTTACAAAAATAATTAGTGGAACTAATATATCCTTTTTAAGAGTTTTTTTACCAATATAAAAATTCATCTTAACACCTCCATATACATATTCTGTCATAGTTATTATATGATTTTTTTTTAAAGAAACTGGTAAAATATTAAATTATCTAAATGAATTTTGAGAGGTTTTAGTATATTATAAGAAAGAAAAAAATGATATTATATAAATCTACTTGAAAGGAGAAAAGATGAAATTTGGAGATATAAAGATTAAAACAAAATTAATAATTGGAAATGTATTAGTGACAACAACTTTATTATTTATAAATTTTGTATTCTTTTTGGATACAAAAGAAGAAGTAAAAGAAAGAATAGATAGAGATTTGCAAAATTTAAATAAATCAATAACAGAGTTTATAAAATTTTCTATAGATGTAAATAGTAATAAATATATAATTGATAATGTAGAAGAATTAGTAGAAGATATTTTTTCCAAAGAGAGCATAAAAGAAAAGAATGAAATAATAGAAATAGTGAAATATTATGAAAGTAGATTTGATAGAATTATACTTTTTAAAGGAAAAGAACTACTTTATAAAAAAAATGATAAAAACTATGGTTTTCCTCTAAAAGGAGAAGTAACAAGTATTAATATTGATAATATAGAAAAACTAGTATACCTAAAAGAAGTTTTAGACTATCAATTTATATTTGAGTTAGATAAAAAAAATCTATATGATAAGATAAATTTTGAAAGTATCAAAAAGCAAATTGATACACTTAAATTTAGAGAAGAAGGTTATACATATATACTTAATAGCCAAGGAAAATTTATAAAACATCCTGCTTATGAAGGGGATAATATTTTTGATATTAAAAAATTAGAAAAGGGAAGTTTTGCTCATAAGATATTAGAAGAAAAAAAAGGTGCAATTGCATATTATTGGAAGAATCCTTGGGAAGTAGAAGAAAGAGAAAAATTGGCGATATTTAATTATATAGAACCTTTAGATTGGTATATAGTAACAAGTGGTTATTATAGTGAATTTTATAATATTTTAGTAGTTATAAAAAATAATATACTTGTTACTTCAATTTTTTTGATTTTATTTAATATTTTATTTTTTCTTTATTTACACAGGGTATTTGAAAAACCAATAAAAACTTTGACTGAAAAGATAAAAAATATAAATCCTACAAATGGATATAGTTATTTAGAAGTAAGAAGTAATGATGAATTAGGAATGGTAACAGTTTCTTTTAATAATCTTTTACTTACAATAGAAAATTATGCAACTTATCTAGAAAGTATGGTAGAAGAAAAAACAAAAGAATTAAGACTTGTAAATGAAAAATTATATAAATCAACTATTTTTGATAAACTTACAGAAGTCCATAATAGGGCATATATTATGAATAAAGTCCAAGAGAAATTTGATAATAATGAAAAATTTACATGTGTTCTATTTGATATAGATTATTTTAAAAAAGTCAATGATAAATATGGTCATTTAGGTGGAGATTTTATACTAAAAGAACTATGTAAATTAGTAAAAGATATACTTCCTAAAGATAGTCATTTTGGAAGATATGGGGGAGAAGAATTTTTAATTATTTTTAGGAGTGATGCCAAAGAAACTTTTGGATTAGTAGAAGAGGTTAGGGAAAAAATAGAAAAAAATGTATTTAAATTTGGGAAATCAAATGTAAAAATCACATCTAGTTTTGGTATAGCTTCTACTTATACACATACTCCACAATCAATGGAAGAACTTATAGATTATACAGATAAAGCTCTTTATAAGTCAAAAAATACAGGTAGGAACAAAGTAACTATATATTCATTTTCTAAGTAGAAAATAATTTTAAAAGGCTAGTTTTAGAAAAAATTAGTCTTTTTTTTAGAAATATTTTAGAAATTTGAAGATTTTTGAATAGGTGGTATAATAAGATTGAAAGATATTTTGTAATGGGGGCATGTATGAAATTAATATTAGTAAGACACGGCGAATCAGAAGCAGATATATTAGGAGTACATGAAGGGAGAGCAGATTTTTCCTTAAGTAAAAAAGGTGAAAAACAAGCAAAAAACCTTGGGGAAAATTTGAAGAAAAAATATCCTAAAGTTAAATCAATAAGAGTAAGTACATTAAAAAGAGCAGTTGAGACAAGTATATATGTAAATGAACATTATGGATTAGAATTAATAAAGGAACCTATGCTTATGGAGATGGATAATGGGAAGTTGGCAGGATTAGCTTTTGAAGAAGCAGAAAAACTTTATCCGAGACCAAAAAATCACATGAGAGGTTATGGTAGAAAACCAGGTGGAGAGAGTAATTTGGAGTTTCGTGCTAGGGTAGAAAGTTATTGGCAGAAGTTTTTTGACGAAATAGTAATTAATAGTGAAAAAGATGATGTTCATATTATTGTTTCCCATGGAGGAACTATAAATAATTTGATAAAATCTATATTAGAAATGCCAAATAGCAGTAATTGTATTTTTCCAACAGAAGATACTGCTTATCATACTTTTTATTTAGATAATGAAAAAAAGTATATATTACAGTTAAATAATTATGAACATATTTTGGAAGATAATAATTAACAACTAATAATTAATAATTAATAATTAATAGTTAATAGTTAATAGTTAATGATAATGGTAGAAGTAAAAGAAATCTTCTAAGTATAGCCATATATATGTAATTATGTTAAAATAGGAAGAAAAAATGTAGAAGCGAGGTTATATGGATAAGAAATTAAAAAAAGAAATTGATAAAAAAATAAAAAAAGCATTAGATAAATCCTTTCCAAAGTACGAAATTAATCCTGATTCTACTTTGCTAAAGTTTACTTGTAATAGTTGCAATAGCGACTATGAATTTGATGTGATGGCTATCTATTTTGACAAACTTCATAATAAAGAAAAATTTTTGGTAGAACCTAAATGTACCTATTGTGGAGAAAACAAAAATTATACGTTAAAGAGTGAAAGTATGAATCTTTTAAGTTATCTTTATAAGAATAATTTATTAGAAGATAGTTTATTTAAAGAAAAATTTATTAAAGAATTAACAGATAAGTATAAAAAACAAGAAATATTAGACCCTAGAGGACTTGATGATAAGGGACTACAAGCTCTAGAACAAGGACATTATGAAGAAGTTTTAAAAATATTTACACAGTTTATATACTTAAATCAAAATCATCATCTTGGTTTTGAATTTATTGCTTATGCTTATTATGAAACGAGACAATTTGAAAAAAGTCTAAAGTTTATGGAATATACAATTGAAAGAGCTAAAATTTCTGTAGAAAATGGAATGCTTGAAAAAGGTTTATATTCTATCTTGCAAAAAAACTATGAATATATGAAAAGAAAACAACTAATTATTAGATGGTGGGAAAATCTTTAGGAGAAAAAGTATAATAATTTAATCTTGTTTTTAGATAAAATATTAGATATACTTAAACTAGATTAATTAAGAGAGGATTGATAAAATGAAGAAAATTGTTGCATTACTTACTTTGGTATTCATGGTAGCATGTAGTAATTTACCAAGTAAACAACAAGAACCAACAGGTGAAAAAGATGCTTTGGTAACAGGAATAGTTGCTATAGAAGGTAGATACAAAAGTGGTGGAGATGCTGGTATTGATGGTACTATAAAAAATGGAATCGAATTAACTTTTGAAAACTACTATACAGGTGAAAGTATAAAAGTAAGAGGGAACAATAAAGGATTATTTTCTTTCAATGGTCAAGAAGGAGAAAAATATCAATTAGTTAAGATATATTACTTTAGAAAAGTAAATGATCATGAAGTAGAAGTAGATAGAGAAATAGAAAATTCACCAGTATTTACACTTAAAGGAGATATGGTAAATAATTTTGGAAAAGTATTATATACTATTTATCCAAAAGCTGATGTAAAATTAATTAGTATAACTAATTATGATTCATCATTTGATTTTATTGCAAATTTCTCTGAAGGTATGGAAGAAGTAAAGAGTGAATTTGAAAAAACAAATAAAAAGAGTGCTTGGCTTTCGAAAGAATGGATACAAGTAGAAGATGAAATAAAATAAATTTTAAAGAGCTTAAAAAGCTCT
>CAZHXU010000042.1:0-18705 GCA_964536535.1 uncultured Fusobacteriaceae bacterium | reverse complement strand
TATAGATTTTATTCGAAAGGTATCTTAGCTCTTTTAATTTATCTTGAATTATAGTATAATTACTATATTAAAAAATACAAATATTATTTTGTAAATTAGCTAAGGGGGATACATGAAATTTAAATTTGAAAAACTTCATATTTATTTTATCAGTTTTATTGCAGTAGTTTTACCTAATATTGTTTTCTTAAAAAAAGTTGAACAACCAAAAGATTCTATCTTTTTTATGGCTTTTCCAAAGGGAGAAGTTAACTTAGATTTTTTCTCCTACTATAAAGTAGCTTTTTTGATTGTTTCACTTATTTTTCTAAGTATTATCTTTATTATCAATAAAAGAAAAAAATTAAAATGGCATATCTCCTATACATTTTTACTTGTTTATGCTGTTTTTATTGGTTTATCTACTTATTTTAGCCCCTTTAGGGAATTAGCTCTGAGAGGAGTTGGAGATAGATTTGAAGGGATGTACACACTTTTAGCTTATTTACTTTTATTTTATGTCACTCATGCTTCTATTGAAGACAAAGAGGACCTGAAAGTAATTTTAGGAGGAGTTATTGGTGGCTCTTTAATTGTTGGTACTATTGGTGTATTTCAGTATTTTGGTTTTGATTTCTTTAGAAGTGATTTGGGACGTTCACTTATTCTCTCAAAAGCTGATGAACATATGAAAGATGTATTAAAGTTTTCATTTGGTAAATATACTATTTATAGTACTTTATATAATACCAATTTTGTTGGTTCTTACATGATTATGATGTTTTTTTTAGCAATAGGTTTAGTATTTAAAAACAAAGAAAATTCAAATAAAAAATATTTATATCTTTCTTATATATATAGTATCTTTATTTTTATGAATTTAATTGGTTGTAGGTCAAGAGCTGGCTTTTTGGGCACACAAGCTACTTCTATATTTGCTCTAATATTCTTTTTTAAATATATCAAATACTACAAAAAAGAATTGAGTATTTTATTAAGCTCATTTATTTTAGTATTTTTTATAATGAATAGTGTTGCTTCTGATTATAGTTTAAGTGATAAACTCTTTAATTTAGATTCAGGTAGAAATACTATAAGAGATGTATATAGTAAAGATGGTTATCTATACTTTGAAAGTATCTATGGAAAGTTCAAATTAAAGGAACAAAATGGTAATATTACTTTTTACACTCTTGACAATAGGGAGTTAGAGGTAGAAGTGCATAACTCTCAAATCTCAATAGATAATGAACAAAAAGTTGTTCCTGTTATCAATTTTAAAGATGAAAACATTAAAAACTTTAATTTTTTAATTAATTCAGATCATTTAATTATGGTCTATGATAAAACTATCTCTCTTCCTATATATTTTAATGAAGGAAAATATTTCTCAACTGGAATAGGCAATATGATGCAAGAGTTAGTAGAAATTCCTAGATTTAAACTTTTAGATGGTAGAGAAAATAGCGGATCTAAACGTGGTTATATTTGGTCTAGATCTATACCGCTTTTAAAGGATACAATGTTATTAGGTTATGGTCCTGATACTTATTCTATTATTTTCCCACAAAATGATAATTTTGGAAAAGCAATGTCATTTGGTCAAAGAAATATGGTGGTTGATAAACCTCATAATATATATCTACAAATTGGAATAAATACTGGTGTTTTTTCTTTGATTAATTTCGTATTTGCCTGTGCACTTTTTTTAATCGGAGGTATCTTTACCTTTAGGAAAGTAGATATTAAAGAAAATTCTTTTTCTTTAATGATTTATTTAGGCGCAATAGGGTATTTGGTAACTGGCTTATTTAATGATAGTTTACCTTCAGTAGCTCCAATCTTTTGGATTTACTGGGCAATTGGAACTTACCTTTTATATTGTTCATATGAAAAAAGTAGAGAAAGTTTATAACTTTCTCTTTTTTAATAAAAAGTGTCGCGGCGACACTAAAGGAGAGTATCTATGAAAAAAGATGTTTTGGTAATGGGTGGAAGTTTGTTTATTGGAGTAGAAGTAGTTTATAAACTATTAGAAAACAACTATAATGTTACTATTTGTAATAGGGGAAATAATCCCTTAAATATCGTTGGAGTTGAAGAAATTTATACTGACAGAAATGACAAAGAATCACTTAAAAGTTTGTTATCAAACAGAAAATTTGAATATGTTATAGATATTTCTGGACTCAATAAAAAACATATTGAAAAATTATATGAAGCTCTTAATAAAAAATATCTTAAAAATTATATTTTTGTTAGTTCTAGTGCTGTTTATCAAGAATCTTCTACCCTCCCCTTCCTAGAAGATATAGGTATAGGAAAAAATAAGTTTTGGCAAGATTATGGCTTAGATAAGATTGAAGCAGAAAAGTTTCTAAAGGAAAAATTTGAAAAAGAAAAATTTCCATTTATCGCTCTAAGACCGCCATATGTATATGGTCCAAATAATTATGTTTATAGAGAAGCTTATTTATTTGAAAGAATCTTAGAGGGTAAAAAAATAATTATTCCTAGTAGGGGCGAAACAAAAATACAATTTATTCATGTAAAAGATTTGGCAAATATGATAATTACTCTTTTAGAAAGAGATGATTTAGTTGGGGAAATATTTAATAGTGCCAATAAAGAATATATTACTTTTAATGAATGGGTCAATATTGCAATGGAAGTTGTAGGTAAGAGAGTAGAAGTTATACATTTTGATAATAAAAACTTTAATTATGATTCAAGAGATTTTTTTCCTTTCTATGAATACGAATATTATTTAGATACGAATAAACTTAATAATATATGTAAAAGTAAAATAGATTTTAAAGAAGGTATGAAAGAGTCTTTTGATTGGTATCAAAATTATAAAGAAAAAGTTTTAGTAAAAGAACATATATATGAAAACGAGAAAAAAATCTTAAAACTTTTAGAAAAGAATTAAAAAATGGCTGATACTATTGTATCAGCCATTATATTTATCTTTCAGCTTTTAACTTGTTAGCCATTTCTATAGCCATTGCTTCAGCTTTTTTAAAGTCATCTTCTTTTGGTGAACAGAAAGCTTCAAACCCTTCTCCTACAACTTCGATTCCTCTCATTTTTTCAGCAAAAGCTGCGATTCCTCTAAGTCCTCCACCATTCCATGAATAAGTTCCAAACATACCTAAGTATCTATTTTTTAAACCATAAAGTTCTAATTTAGATAATAAAGCTTCTACTGCAGGATATACTGCCGTATTATATGAAGCTGAACCAATAATAAGTCCTTTGAACTTCCAAATATCACTTAAAATATATGATTGATGAGTTTTTGATGCATCATAAACTCTTACATTTTTTATTCCTTCAAGTGCAAGTCTTCTAGCAATAACATTTGCTGTTTTTGCTGTGTTACCATACATAGTTCCGTATACAATAACTACTCCTTCTTCTTCAGGATTTAATTTTGACCAGTTATCATAATGAGTTAACACTTTATCAAGGTGTGATCTCCATATTGGTCCATGAGTTGCACAAATATATTTAATTTCTAAACCTGCTAATTTTTTTAGAGCAGCTTGAACTGTTGCCCCATATTTCCCAACAATATTAGAATAATATCTTCTCATTTCATCTTCATAAAATTCAATTTTTAATTCATCATCAAAAATTCCACCATCTAAAGCTCCAAAACTACCAAATGCGTCTCCAGAGAATAAGATTTTATTTGTTACTTCATATGTAACCATAGTTTCTGGCCAATGAACCATAGGAGTCATAAAGAATTGAAGTGTATGTTTTCCTAACTCAATCTTATCTCCTTCTTTAACTTCATAAAAGTTATCTGTAATTCCAAAGAATCCTTCTACCATAGGGAAAGTTTTAGCATTTCCTACAATTTTAACATTAGGATATCTTGCAATAACATCTTTTATAGCACCAGAATGGTCAGGTTCCATGTGATTTATTATTAAATAATCTAAATCTCTGTCACCTAAAACTTGAGTTACTTTGTCCAAGAAAATTTCACTTTCTCCAAATTCTACAGTATCAACCAAAACAGTTTTTTCATCAACTATTACATATGAATTATATGCTACCCCTCTCTCTAATGGCCACATATTTTCGAACCTATCAGTTGTTCTGTCATTTGTTCCTACCCAATATACATTGTCAGTTATGTTCACAACGTTGTACATCTTAACCTCCTATCATTTAAAGAACACTAATTTAGTGCATTTTCCTACATTATATATTTTATCACAAAAAAAATCAAGATATTCTTGAATTTAATTATTAATACTTTATTGCATAGTAAAAATATGATATACTCAATTATATCATAACATATAGATTATACATCATTATAGAAATAAAATCAAAGATAATGAAAAATTTATTTTGTTAAAAATATGTTTTCATCTTTAATATAATGGTACAATAATTGTAGGAGGTATTATATGAATCCAGTATTTTTAAGATTAGGTCCTATAGAAATTAGATATTATGGCTTAATGTACGCACTTGCATTCCTTATTGGAATACATTTTGCAAAGAAAGAATCAAAAGATTTTAATTTAAAAGAAGATTTTATAGAAAATTACGCAATAATTGCTATTATTTCAGGTTTACTTGGTGCTAGGCTTTATTATGTTTTATTCAACTTAGATTATTATCTTTCAAAACCTCTAGAGATTTTAGCAGTTTGGCAAGGTGGAATGGCAATTCATGGAGGTATCTTAGGTGGTATTTTAGGAACTTATATTTTTTCTCTAAAACACAAAGTTTCCCTATGGAAAATGACTGATTTAGCAGCTCCTTATTTAATGTTTGGACAAAGTATTGGAAGATTTGGAAATTTTATGAATGGTGAAGTTCATGGAGTACCAACATTTACTCCGTGGTCTGTAATTTTTTCTAACAATAAATTTTATGAATGGTATAACTCATATCAAACTTTATCATTAGAAGCTCAAATGAAATTTAAAGAATTAGTACCTTGGGGAGTAGTTTTTCCTCCTAATAGCCCAGCAGGAAGTGAATTCCCAAATGTAGCTATACATCCTGCTATGTTATATGAATTAGTTCTTAATTTTATCGCTTTCTTATCTCTAATGTATCTAAGAAAGAAAAAGAATTTAAAAGTTGGAATTTTAAGTTTTATTTACATTATAGAATACTCTCTAATTAGAACTTTTGTTAGTTTCTTTAGAGCAGAAGATTTAATGCTTGGTGGATTTAGAGCACCACACTTAATAAGTATAGTTCTAATTCTTTGGTCAGTTATCATGATTGTAATTCTGAATAAAAGAGAACAAAAAATTAATTAATAAATTAAAAGACCAATTTCTATTGGTCTTTTAATTTGAATAAAATCACTTTTGTGATTTTATATTTTACATACTCATAAAATTTCTAATTAAATATAAGGATTTAGAACTTCATTTATTTAGTCTCAAATTTTTTAGATTTTACCTACAAAACTTATTCCATATGATTCATTGTCAAAAATAGGAAGAACTACTAAATCTTGGTCTTTTCTATAATTATATATGAATTTTCCTGTAAAGTACCCTATAGAACTACCTAAAATAACATCTGAAAACCAATGTTGGTCATCATATATTCTTGATAAAGCTGTTAATGATGCTAGTGTATAAGATACAGGTGCAACCCATTTATAGTCACTATACTGAGATGATATTACACTTGCTACAGCAAAAGCTGATGCTGAATGTGCCGACGGAAAACTTCTAAAATCCCTATACTTTCCATGTCCATGAAACCAGTCATCTGAACCATTCTCTGTAAATGGTCTAGAACGGGTAAATGTATATTTTAATATAAACGAAACCCCTATTGCTGCTCCCATACTTTCTAGAGTCATCCAACCTGTATTAAAAGCTTTTTGATCTTGAAAAACTAATCCATATGTAAAAAACAAAGCTGTTGGTAAACCTTCACCAACTAATCTAGTTGAGGAAAAAAGTTTATCCAAAGTATTATTCTGGTTTTTTTGTGCCAACTCTCTTACTTCTTCATCTAAAGTAAATGCTAATATTGTCGAAGCTGATATTATTCCAAGGGTTGCCCATTCTTTTTTTTCCCATTCTAGTGGAGAGCTTAAGAGTTTCCCTGCTACTCTTGGAGTTTCTAATACATAATCAAAACTATAATCAAAATTATTTGCAACTATATTAAAAGCTATTATGAACAACAAAATTATTTTTTTCATATATTAACCCTCACTATTTTTTCCCCTTCTACTCTTCCAATAAATCTATAATCACCTATATTCAAACAGTATTCTAAATCATTAAAATACTCTAAATCTTCAAGAACACTATAATGTTTGGCTTTTTTTACTATTTCTTTTTCATCCTTTATATTACATAATAACAACTTACTCATATCATCTAATTCATAATCATCTTTTTGACTAAGAATATATTCTATCCCTTTAACCGCACAAAAGGCATCATCAAGAGAAAATTCTCCATTTGTTCCTGCACAAACAAATCTTATGTTTTCTTTCTTTTTAACTAAATAATCACTAGTAGCTTTATAATTATAATTTGACATAATAAGAATTTCTTTTGCTCCTTTTGCGTTTGAAAGAGCTAAAGTACCATTTGTTGTAGTAAGAGCTACCATTTTACCAGAAAAATTTTTATACTCAAGTGGTGAATTTCCACAATCAAAATCATGAGGTTTTTTGGCATTTCTTTCTCCACCTAAAATAACTTCTTTGTTTTTTTTCTTAAATTCTCTTGCATCTTCTACAGATGCAAATGTATATATCTCTTTTACTCCATTATTAAGGGCGTTTATCATAGTAGAAGTTGCTCTTAATACGTCAATAACTACAACTATTTCTTCTTTCAAATCCAAATCTTTAATTTCTCTTGCACTATTACTTACTTTAATATACATATTTTCCTCCTAAAAGTGTCGCCGCGACACTTTTTTATTTTAACCCAAAACCAATTTTTTATTTTATACCTTTTTCAATTAAATAATTATATATAATTAAATATAAAAAAACAAGCATATGCTTGTTTTAGAATTATGAAATGTCTCTAATTTCTAGATTTGTCAAATACACATTATTTAACATTTTAGTTAATAATCTGTTGAAATCTTGATATTCTTCACTAGTAAAATTTTCAAAAACACTTTTATTAAATAAATCATACTCTTCAATTAATAAAGGCATAATTTCTTGACTTTTTTCTGTGAGATAAAGTAATTTTCTTCTCCTGTCATCAACTGCATCTTTTTTTACTATGTAACCTTTGTTTAATAATTTTCTAGTAAATTTTGCAACTAATGTAATATCTGCTTTGAAAACTTCAGCAATTTGATATTGAGTAATTCCAGGATTAGAATTTAGTAATAAAAGGTATAAACCTTCCATTCTAGAAATTCCTTCATCAAAAATTTTATCATCATTTTCATACTGAATATGATTAAAGTAATACTCTAATTCCCTGTTAACTAATGAAATCAAATTCCCAACACTGTACTTTGATTGTAAAAATTCTTTTTTTTCAATCTTCTCCATTCCATCATTTCTCATAGTCAAAACCCCTTTGTACTAAAGATTGTTCAGACATATATTGCAACCCCTAAATTAAGTTTAACTTAATTATATGTAAAAGTCAAGAATATATTATAATATAATAAATGTAATTATTACTTAAATACAGATAACAAATTAATCCCTTCTACTTCCCCTTTATTTCCCAAATTATATAAATATATATTTCCATTTTGACTTTCTAAAATTCTAGAAAAAATATTTAATATCATTTTTCTCTTTCCTTCAATTTCATAATCAAAATTATATCTTCCTTTTCCTTCCCAGCCTTTTGACAAAATATAAGGATTTTGCAATTTATTAGTATTATTCAATGCCCACCAAGTATTGCTTAAATCAATAACAAACAACTCTTCAGAACTTTTATCGTAGTTTAAATAACTAGTTGGACTAGAATAAATTAACCCTTCATAATTGTTTTTTTCTTGAATATCATAGATATTTTCATTTTCTTTAGCACCTTCTCTTATAAACTTTAAAAATTCAAAATTTATATCTTTTATACTTTCAAACAACTTCATAATATCTAAAAAATTACTAGCCGAATCTATAAGAGATTTTATATCTTTTATACTTTTTTTACTTTTATTTTTCAAATAATACTTTATAAAGATCTTTTTTAAAACTTGATCTATATTCAATTTTTCTTCCTTTAAATCCTTTAAAAAAACAGTTAATTCTTTGTATTTTAATAAAACTTCTTCTCCAAGTCTCTCTGTTAGTTTTTCATCTATCTCTTCTTTCAAAGTATAAATATCTCCTTTATTAACTTTACTAATTAAACTTCCTTTAATTAAATCTACATTTAATAATACTGCAAACATATTCTTTAATTCATCTTCGTTAATCATTATTTCTTTATAACTATAATACAAAGTAGTAAAAGTTAATAAGGCATTTACTTCTACATTATCTATGATTCTTTCTTGCCTATTCAAATTTAGATAATTTAAATTATGCTTTTTTGAGAAAACATCTAACATATAATCTAAACTTATATCTCTAACTGGAGATATAATAGTTACTTTATCCAAATTTCCTTTTTCTTTATAAAGCTTATTCAAATCTTTTATAAGTTCTTTATGTAAATAACTTTTAGACTCAAAATCAAATTTTTTATTTATATAGTCTCTTTCAATCTTTTTTTGACTAATTTCAAATAAATTTTTTTCTATTTCATCATATAGTTCATTTTCTTCATTATCATAATCTATTACAAAATAATCATTGTAAATAGTCTTTTTTATATATTCTTCATTTTGCATATATATCCCATAAGGACCGATTGGATTATATATAATACAGAGTTCTTTCAAACTTTTTTCTAGTTTTTTTATTAAGTTTATTTGAGAGGGGCTAATTAATTCACCATTATCTACAATTACATAATCTATCTCTTCCCTCAATATTTTCAGATAACTTTTGTCTTTTAAAAGATAATTATTGAACATGTAAACACATAAAGCATAATCTAAAGCTCCATTATTCAAAACTCTTTCTACATAAAGATCAATTAATTTCCCTAAAGATTCATATATTTCTTCTGAATATATATCTCCTTCAAATGAATTTGTCATCATTAGTTTTTTATAAGATTTATAGTTATTATTTGAAAAAGCAATAGTACCTAAATTTGATAACATCTTTTGTGCAATCTCTTCTTCTTCCATAACTAAATCATTCAAATGTCCTTTACTTCGAAGATATTCAACTAATTTTATCATCAAATTTTGACTTGCTTCAAAAGTCATAAAAATAGGTCTCAATCTCTTTTTTTCAATAAAATCACAAGAATCTAAAACTAGAGGCCAATATTTTTTTAATTCATTTTGAATAAAAGAAAAATAAGAACCTACTCTTAAAGAACTAATTTTATCAAATTTTATCTTATCTTTATAAATTTGGCTCTGACTCCTATTTAAAGTAAGTAACAAAATTTTATTCGAATTAATTTTCATAGAGTTTATGAGGTAGTTATATTTTTCAGTTATCAATTCTCTTGATTTGTCTCTATTTTTTATATTTATTATATATTTTTTTTCTTTTATATCACTTTTAACTATTCTTTCTTTCATAATATCACCACTAATGAGTATACTATAGACTTTTTCATTAGTAAATTATAATCCTTTATAATTTATAAAATTCTTCAAATAAACACAAAAATTTAGTATTTATTATAGGGGAATTGATTTTTAATTATTTTTAATGTAATATAAAATTGGTAAGACACAAATTAAGGAGAATAAATTTAATGAAGCAGCTTAATAAAAAGGAGTTCTTTAAGAAATACCTTATTGACGAAGAGTATTTTGAAAGCACAGGGTTAGTTTGGGAAGAACTAGTTGAGATATATTATGATTATATTGATATAATCCCTAGATTAGAAATTGATGCTCAGCATATTGTAAGTAAACTTATTAATGCAAATAGAGTCCATTCAGTTAGAAGAAGGGTTAAACAGCCTGAACATTTGATAGAAAAAATTATCCGTAAAGGTCAAAAATACGTATCTATGGGGCTTAGTCCAAAAAACTATAAAGAAATTATAACTGACCTTATTGGTGTTAGAGTTCTTCATTTATTCAAAGACGATTGGTTAACTATACATGGGGAAATTATGAACCTTTGGGAAGTAATAGAGACTCCACAAGTTAATATCCGTAAAGGAGATAATGACGGAGTTGATTTTGAAAGAATTGTAGAAGAAGCAGGATGTGAACTTATTACAAGAAAATATGGATACAGATCTGTTCATTATCAAATAGGTACTCCTATAAACAAAAATGAAGAAATTAAAGTAGAAATACAAGTAAGAACTGTTTTTGAAGAAGCTTGGAGTGAAATAGATCATCAAATTAGATATCCTTATGATACTCAAAATGACATGTTAAGTGAATATCTAGCAATTTTTAATAGAATAGTTGGTAGTGCAGATGAGATGGGATTATTTATTAAAAAATTAAAAGAAGATTTGAAGTCTAAAAATGAATTAGTTAAACCACAAAGAAGTGAAATCAATATAAACGAGATAGAAGAAACTAACTAGTTTCTTCTTTTTTTTGTAATAATTTCCATAATTTTGTGGTATAATTCCTTGAGGTGTTTTTTATGAATCGGATAATAATGCATTATGATATGGATGCTTTTTATGCATCAATAGAAATTAGAGATAAACCACATTTAAAAGGGAAACCAGTTATTGTAGGTAGAAGGGTTATTACCACTTGTAATTATGAAGCGAGAAAATTCGGTCTCCATTCTGCTATGAGTGTTGTAACAGCAAGAAGATTATGCCCACAAGGAATCTATCTCCCAGTTGATAAAGACAAATATATCAAAGAAGCTGAAATAATTCAAAATCTAATATTAAAATTATCTGATAAAACAGAATTTATAGCTTTTGATGAAGGTTTTGTTGATATTAGCCATCTTAAAGAAAAATACCCTGATATAAATCATTTTGCAAGTGTTTTTAGAAACAGAATTTTTAAACACACTGGTCTTAGCTGCTCAGTTGGTATAGGATATAACAAACTTAGTGCAAAATTAGCAAGTGAAGTTAATAAACCAAATGGACAATTTATAATAAAAAATGAAAATGAATTTAAAGATTATGTTTTTAATAAAGATATAAAAATTTTGCCTGGAGTAGGTAAAAAAACTCAAGAAATACTAAGACAGAAAAATATAAATAAAGTTTCTGATTTATTAAATTATTCTTTACTACACCTTCAAGGTTTATTTGGTCATATAAAAGGTCAATTATTGTATGAGTATGCTTTGGGTATAGATACTAGACCAGTCAAAAAAGATCATAAATATAAAAGTATAGGTAATGAAACAACATATTCTAGACCTATTACAGACCAAGATTTTGTTTATCAAACTCTAGATGATATCTTTACTAAAGTTCTAAAAAGAATGGAAAAAAAATTTTATCATGCTAAAACAGCTACAATAAAAATAAGATATGGTGACCGCCAAACTTTTACTAGGTCAAAAAGTCTAAAAATTCATAGTAATAATAAACAAGATTTACGAAATTTATACCTCGATTTAAAAGAACAATTAATTATAGATAAACCTGTAATGTTAGCTGGTTTTTCTTTATCAAATTTAATAATAAAAAAAGAAGAACAACTAACATTTGAGTCTGTTCCTAAACTGAGAAAAAAGAAAACTATACTAGAATTACAAGATAAAATTAATCATTATGAAGATATATTTTAAATAAAAAATGGCTGATATCAGCCATTTTTAGTTTAATTAAATTTTATAAACTTAAAAAGTTATTAAATCAGGATCTGGTCCTATTCTATCTCCTTTTAAATTTTCAATTTTTTCCATATCATTTTTGTCTATTTCAAAGTCAAAAATATCAAAATTACTTATTATTCTTTCTTTTTTTACAGATTTAGGCAAAGGTAATACTCCAATTTGAATTTGCCATCTTAAAGCAATCTGTGCTATAGATTTATTGTATTTGTCTGCAAGTTCTTTGAATAAATCTATCTCAAATATTTTCCCTTGCATAAGTGGTGCCCAGGCTTCTACCAATATTCCATTATCATTACAAAACTTCCTAAGTTCATCTTGTGGATATTGAGGATGTAGTTCTACTTGATTAATAGCAGGTACTATATCAAAATTTTCCATAACTTCTTTTAAATGGTGTATTTTAAAATTACTTACTCCTATTGCTCTAACTTTTTTTTCTTTATATAATTTTTCCAGAGCTCTCCATGTTTCCAAATTAAGTGCTTTTGGCCAATGTATAAGATATAAATCTATATAATCCAAACCTAATCTCTCCAATGAAGCATCAAAAGCTTTTAATGTTGATTCATAACCTTGGTCACTATTCCAAACTTTTGTTGTTACAAAAATTTCTTTCCTATCAACACCAGATTCTTTAATTCCTTTTCCAACTCCTACTTCATTTTTATAGATTGCAGCAGTATCAATATGTCTATAACCTTCTTCTAATGCCCATTTTACAGCTTCTTCTACTTCTTTACCATCTTCTACTTTAAATGTTCCTAAAGCTATGTTTGGTATCTTAACACCGTTGTTTAAAATAAAATAATCCTTCATTCTTTTTCCTCCCCTTACGATAATATATATTATAACATGATTAAAATTGAATAAACAAGGTTAAGAAATTAAATATCTATTTTACTACTTAGGAATAATTATATATTTACTTAGGAAAAAAAACATTATATAATTAAGTAGAAGAGATATAAGGAGGAAAGATGAAAAAATTTATTCTAAAAACGTTATTATTTGTATCTATAACAACAGCTATTTTTGCTGATTTCAATTTGAGATTATCCTACGGGACTATGTTTAATGATAAAATAAACGATTATGCTTTACAAGATGGTTCATATGACTTAGCTGTAGAATTTTTAGTTGACCCAGTTGACAATATATCTATTGGGTTTGGTGCACAATATGTTTGGCCAGCTGAATTTGAAAGTGTTCCTGATGGTTTAGGTTCAAATCCTATTAATACAAGTTTACCTATATATGGTGTTATGCTTTTCAATATTATGCCAGACTCTACTATCGAGCCGTACTTAGTTGGTAGACTTGGATATAGTTTTGTAACTCCTAACCCCTATTCTGCAATAAATAATGTCACTGGAGATTTATATTATTCAATTGGTTTAGGAGGAATTTTTAATAATTTTTATATAGAAGGTTCATATGATGTAAACCACGGTAGTTACAAAGTTGGTTATAGTAATCAAGATTATAACTTTAGCAGATTTACTATACGTTTTGGTTATTCTTTTGAATTTACTAATACTTCTAAAGAAAGTTTATATAATGATCAAATTGAAGTTATAAAAGAAACTCCAATTATTCCATATGACAATTTAGAAGTTTATGACGAAGAAGGTAACATTAAAAGAAAACAAGGAGACTACAAAGAACTTAAAGATTTTAAAATTATAGACTAAAAAAAGGAAAGCATTTGCTTTCCTTTTTAAAATCCTTTTTCTTCTTTCATTATCTCAATAATATATGATTTTTTACTCGAATTAAATATTTGTTTGTGAACTCCACTAAGACTTTTACTATTAGTATCTACAAGATATTTTTTTTGAGCTTTTTTTAATATCATATCTTTTTCTTCCAAACTCATCTTTTCAAATAACTCCATCAATAAGCTTGCAAGAGGGTCAAACTTTTCATTTTTCTCTTCGTTTATAATTTCAGCTTCTACCATTTCCTCTTCCATTTTAATTTGAGGTTTTTTAGGCAATATTCTTTCTTCTCTAAGAGCAAATGGACCTGTTTCATCTTTTTCGCATCTTTTTAAAACTCCATTTATATAAGAAACCAAAGTTTTGTTAATCTCACTTTTTAAGCTAGTATAGATTATCTTCAAAAGTTCTATTACAAAATCTTCGTTATAATCTTGAAGTAATCTTAAAAGTTTATTTTCTGCACGTTTATTATAAGATTTTGCAAAAAATATATTTTTCTTTGTTTTTCTAATTTCATCTTCCAGTCTAGGCGAAAACATTCCTTTTTGCACAACTGGTATAGTTTTTACAGAAATATCATTTACTGAATCAAAATTAAAATCAAGTTTTTTTTGCTTTTTAGGCAAATAATCAGTAATATGAGCAATATTGTCCATATCACTATTAAAATAATATCTAATTTTATACATTTTATCAATTTCTACTAATTCATAATGAGATAAATATTTTAATTTTACCAAAGTATCAAAAGCTTTTTTTATACGTTTAGTTACTTGTTTAAGTTTACTAACTCTATATTCTTTAGTACTTCCATCTTTAAGTTTTTTAGTGATATATGTATATACACTCAAAGGAACTATTGTTGCCAACGTTTCTATTCTATATTCACCTTCATATTGATCAAATCTTTTCATACTTATAAATTGATAGATTTTTTCAGCTGCTTTATCTTCTTTTCTAAGATCAGACAATAGATTTTTATCAAAAATAGAGTAATGTTTTATTCTAAGCTCTTCTAATATTCTACTATCCAAATCAACTTTATAATATACTTTCATTTTATTTGTTTCTAAGTTTTTTTCTTTTATTTTTTCATAACGAATCAAATTTAATGGTTTTTTATAAACTTCTCTAATTATATTCCCAGCTTTTCTACGATTTCTAATTTTAAATCTATAAGTTGTTTCTTGTAAATTATACAAAGTTTCTTCCATTTTTCTATAATACTTCATAGAAAATTTCAAGCCCAAATACTCTATAGCTTCATCAATCGTAAATGTTATTTTGTTATCTTTACTTCCACTCATTAATGATTCTTGGAATTTATACAAAATAAAATAAAAAACATTTTTTTCAAAATCAGAAGGTTGTTGATTTTTAAAACCTTCAAAACCATCGGAACTTAATGAAGCTCCAAATTTAATTCCTGCATTTTTTATATCATAAATAAGATTTACATTTCTTTGCCTTTTTGAAGTAAAAAAAGGCAAGATAATAAATAGAAAAGGCTGATTAATTGTATCTTTTGCTTCCATTTCTTCCAAAAATAAAGAAACTGTCCTAGTAGGAATCTTCTCAGGTTTTTGGCTTCTAATATCAACACTTAAATCTTTTTCTTCTCCTACTTCGAGTACTTCAAGTATCTCTTGAACTTCATCATTTTTATCTTTGGACATCATATCCTCCTCTTCTTATAATCCTTTACAAATTATAACACATTTTTGAGAAAATTCAATAGAAACCTTAAAAATATTAGCTTTGATTATCATCCTTTTAAAATTATAATTCTAACTTTTACAATATTTACTTTATTTTTATAAGTTATCATCACTTATAATTTATAAAAACACCAATATAAATATTAATCTTTTATTGATAATATTAGAAATTCTATTAAATATATATCATCCCTTATTTTTTATAATTTTTTCTATGTTTTTTTACTTAGATTGAAAAAATGGCTATTGTTTACTGCTAATTTTAATCATCCTTTACTTTTTATAAAGTTTTTTTTACCATCCTCTATATTTTATAATACTTTATCATCCTTTGTTTTTTATAATTTTTTCCTTATGTTGTTTATTCTCAAATTTCAGTCAACAAATTATTAATAAAATAAGTAATTTTAAAGTATTTCTATTCTCTATAATTTCCTTAACATAAAAAAATAATCATCCTTTATTTTTTATAAGACTAAACTTACTAAAAATACTGGAGTTTTTTATCATCCCTTATTTTTTATACTTTTTCTTAAGATTATTTATACATTTCATTAATCCTTAGTATAAAAGCATTTCTATTTCTTCTAAAATATTAATTTTTTAAGCTATAGAAGAAATATTTAATCTAAAAAATACCTTTTTCAGATATACTTTATAAAAAATTAAAAATAAAATAAATTTTCCAAAATAGTGTCTTTTTATTCTTTATTTATAGGTCTAATTAAAAGTCCCTTATATTCTATAATAATTCTTTCCATTCATCCTTGATAATTTATAAGTCAGACTTTTCTTAAAAAACTCTTTAAATCAATCATATAAATACTTTATATATCATCCTTTATTTTTTATAAGAAACAAATCCTCTGAAAATATTGGGTTCTTTTAATCATCCCTTATTTTTTATAAGAAAATTTATTCTTTTTTTTCCACAAACTTAAATTAATCAATAACTCTTTTATCATCATTTATAAATTATAAGCTTCTTTCTTACTGATTTTATTGGTTTTATCTATTAATCCCTTATAATTTATAAGATAAAAATAGAATTTCTAAAATATAATCCCTTATAAAACAATATCTTATATATCATCCTTTACTTTTTATAAGAGTTATCAACCTTTAGTTTTATTAAGTTTAAATCATCATCCTTTACTTTTTATAAGAAAAAATAGATTTTTTTTTATATTAGCCTAATAAAAACAATCTGTGATTTATAATCCCTTATAAATTATAATCTTTATATCACTTGATTTTTAAAGGTTTCTCTTCCTAATCCTTTATAATTTATAAAGAAAAATTTTATTGTATCATAAAAATCAATAGTTTAGAGAACAAAAATCTTTTTTCTTCTTCTCTAGTTCAATAAAATCAATGGTTATTTTTATAATCCTTTATAATTTATATTTTTTTTCTTTCTTTAGATACTGATTTTCAAAGGATTATAAAATCACAAGTCAATAAAATCAACAGTTATTTATATCATCCTTTATATTTTAGAATAAAATTTCATCTTTTTTATTTAACCTCCTAATTTAACTGAGTTTTAGGAGATTTATGGAATATTACAAAAAGCACTACATAATACATTATACATAAATACAAAAAACACTAACATAACAAGAAAAAGTCAATTGTAGCTTTTTTTTGTTTTTTTTGATATAATTATATGATTTAATGTACCCTAAAAAGTTAAAGGAGAAAGTATGAAAAAAATAACATTAATAGCAAGTACTACAATGGGACTTGAAAGTATAGTAACACAAGAATTAAAAGATTTAGGTTATACAAATATTAAAACAATGAATGGTAAAGTAGAATTTGAAGCAGAAATTAAAGATATTTGTAAAACTAATCTATGGCTTAGATGTGCTGATAGAATATATTTGAAAATGGGAGAATTTAAAGCAACTTCTTTTGAAGAACTATTTGAAAAAACAAAAAAACTTCCATGGGATCAAATTATTCCTAAAAATGGTGAATTTCCAGTTAGCTGGATTAGTTCAGTTAAGTCAACATTATTTAGTAAGTCTGATTCACAAGCAATAATTAAAAAAGCTATAGTAGAAAAAATGAAGTTAAAATATAAAGAAGATTATTTTAAAGAAGATGGAGCTCTATATAGAATAAAAGTTCAAATATTAAAAGATATAGTAACTTTATCTATTGATACATCAGGAGAACCTCTTCATAAGAGAGGTTATAGAGAGAAAAATAATGAAGCTCCTATAAAAGAAACATTAGCAGCGGCACTTGTTAAATTAACAAGATGGCGTGGAGATGGAAGACCTCTTATTGATCCAACTTGTGGAACAGGTACTATTGTTATCGAAGCAGCTATGATTGCAAAAAATATAGCACCTGGGGTGAATAGAAGATTTGCTTCTGAAGGGTGGAACATAATACCGGGAGAAAGATGGGTAGAAGAAAGAGATGAAGCTTTTAGCAAAGAAAGAGATCAAATAGAAAGCCCAATATTTGCTTCTGATATTGACGCTGAAACAATAGAAATAGCAAAGAAAAATGCTGAAAATGCTGGAGTAGATGATTTAATATTATTTGAAACAAAAAATTTGCTAGAACTTTATAATTATACAGGAGATGAAAAAGGAGTAATAATATCAAACCCGCCTTATGGAGATAGATTAGAAGATAAATCAAGTGTTGAAAGATTATATAGATTATTAGGTGATGTTTGCAGAAGGTTCACAAATTGGTCTTATTATATTATAACTTCTCATGAAGGATTTGAAGGATTCTTTGAGAGAAAATCAGATAAGAATAGAAAATTATATAATGGTGGATTAAAGTGCTACTATTATCAATATTTTCCAATGAGACCAAAAAGGAGAGATTAGATGAAAAAATTTCTTGTATTTTTAATTTTAAGTATTTCTTTGTTAGCATCTGGAATAAAAGTAACAATAGGGGAAGATACTATTAATTCTTTTGTTAATGCAATGGGACCTGTAAATGGTACAGGAGAAATAAACTTGGATATAATCAAAGTTCCTTATACTTATTTAGTTGAAAATAGCAAAATAATTTTAAAAAAAGAAAAAGTTATTTTTGAAGGTGATATTTCACTTAATTTAAAAGGTACAGTTACTAAAGGGAAATTAACTGGAACTGGAAACATAAAATACAATAAAGATAAGAGAACTTTAGAATTAGCTTTTGATAATATATCTTTAGAAGGACTAGAAGATCTTAATTTGGGAGATATATATCAACCTTATTTCGAAATTCCATTTACATACTTTGAAAATGAAAGTATTAAAGTAAAAAATGGAAATGAAGAAATAGAATTATTATTAAATATAAAGGATGAGAACTTGGAAATATCTGAAGGATATATAACGGTAAGTGGAAACATTCTTTTTGAAAAAAAATAAAAATTTTGTATAGGGCTAGTTTTTAACTAGTCTTTTATAAT
>CAZHXU010000041.1:0-18925 GCA_964536535.1 uncultured Fusobacteriaceae bacterium | reverse complement strand
TAATACAACCAGATAGAAGTAATGGAATGAGTGGAGGAATAGGTACTGGAGCAACAAACCAAATATTTGGAGTTTCCAATGATGGTGGACCATTAGCAAGAGCGACAAAATTAATTGGAGCATCGTTTATGGTTTTAGCTTTAGTAATTTTCTTAGTAGCTTAATGAATGGAAGCTTATGAAAGTAAGCTTCTTTTTATTTTTTTTGAAAAAATGTAAAGTAATTTTCTATACAAAACGGTCTATATTTAACCAAAGTTAATTAAAAAAGAACAAATAAAAATATTTTTAACAGTAAGTTAACAAAAAAGATTATATACTTGGTGTATAGAAATGTTTATGAGGAGGAAAGATGAAAAAATTATTAACATTATTAACTTTGGTTACAGCTATAGCTGGAGTTGGATGTAGCAACACAGAAAAAAAGGTTGAAAAAGAAGAAATGGTAAAAAAAACTGATGGACCTGTTATGCTACTTATAATGGATGGTTGGGGAATAGAAGGCGTAGATTATAGCAGTAAAAATGCTGTTCTTTATGCAAATACACCAAATTATGATAAATATTTGGAAATGTACCCATCAACAGAACTTGAAGCTTCTGGTGAATATGTAGGCTTATTTGATGGGCAAATGGGGAGCTCAAATGTAGGACATTTGGCAATTGGAGCTGGAAGAGTAATTAATCAAGCTTTAGTGCAAATAACAAAAGATTTTGATAATAATCAAATTATAGAAAAAGAAGAAATTAGAACTAATGTATTAAAAGCTGTTGAAAGTGGAAATGCTGTTCATTTGGCAGGTTTAATATCTGACGGTGGAATACATTCGCATGTAGATCATTTGGTAGGATTATTAGGAGTTGTAAAAGAATTAGGAGCAACTGAAGTATATCTACATCTTATAACTGATGGAAGAGATGTTGCACCACAATCAGCACTTGAGTATATAGAAAAAGTTGAAGAAGCTATTGCAACTTATGGTATAGGGGAAATAGCTACTATTGGTGGAAGACAATATGCAATGGATAGAAATAGAAATTGGGAAAGAACTAAGTTAGGATTTGACTCTATTGTTAATGGAGGTGGAGAAAAGGGTAGAAGTGCAGTAGAAGTAGTTGAAAATGCATATGCAAATGGATTAAACGATCAACTTATTTTACCTACTACTATAGTTAGAGAAAATGGAGAAGCAGTTGGAACTATGGAAGATGGAGATACTGTAATTTTCTTTAACTTTAGAAAAGATAGAGCTATCCAAATAAGTACTGCAATAAATAATGAAGAATTTGAGCATTTTGATAGAGGGGATCATCCAGAAGTTAATTTTGTTATGTTTACAAATTATCATCCTAGTATAGATGCAGACGTAATATATAAAGATGTAAAACATGTAAATACTCTTGGAGAAGTAGTAGCTGCTAATGGTTTGAAACAACTTAGAAGTGCTGAAACTGAAAAGTATAAACATGTAACTTTATTCTTTAATGGCGGAGAAGAAGTACAATTTGAAGGAGAAGAAAGAATACTTATTGAATCACCAGATGTTGAAACATATGACCTTAAACCTGAAATGAGTGCATATGAATTAACTGCAGCGATAGAAGCTGAACTTGATAAAGATATTTATGATTTTGTTGTAATAAATTTTGCTAATCCTGATATGGTTGGGCATACAGGGAACTTTGATGCTACAGTAGAAGCAGTAGAAGTAACTGATGAATTAGTTGGAAGATTAACAGAAAAAGTTCTTGAGAAAAATGGAGTAGTATTATTAACTTCGGATCATGGGAAAGCAGAAGTGATGGAAGATAGAATGAATGGTGGTGCTTGGACAGCACATACAAGCAATAGAGTACCATTTATTTTGATTAGTAATGAATACACAAATGTAGAACTTGATAAAGGATCACTTATTGATATTGCACCAACTACATTAGAATTATTAGGTTTAGAAAAACCAGAAGAAATGACAGGAAAATCACTTGTTAAATAAATGATTTAAATATAGGAAAGGGCTAATTTTAAAAAAATTAGTCTTTTTTTTGTTATTCACTGTTACTTTTGTTTTGATATAAAAGAAGCAATGTCTAAAATACATAAAAAATCTAAGTCAGATAAATCTTTTTTATTTATTAAATCAAGTACGTACAAGACCTTTTCGTCAGAAAAAAAGTTGAAAGTAAGAAAGTATAAAAAATAAGATTAAGCAGTCGGTATATTTATTAAATTTCTTATAAATGTATATTGTAAATCTCTAGAAAAATTGAAAGGTTTCATTGTGAAAACTCCTTTTAATTTAAATAGATTTCTTATTTTTAAAAAATAGATATAGAAAAATAGTGAAATGATACAAAAAGAGAAAACTACTAAAAAATTTTGCTTGAGTTAGTGAAAAAATGAGTGTATTATTATTGGCAGATAGCTTTCATTGTGTTATAATATTTAGTATTAATGAAGAAAAAAAGTAAGAATATATAGAAAATATTATTAACTTTTGGAACTTTTGGATTATTGTAGCTAAAAGTATTTTGTGATATAATGGGGAAAGAAATGAATAGACTATTTATGGATAAAGATAAGGGCTTAAGACCTCTTGCATACAGAATAAAACCAGAAAAATTTGAAGAATTTGTTGGTCAAGAAAGTATATTAGGTCAAGGAACTGTTTTAAGAAAATTGATAAACAAAAAAAAGATGGTAAATTCAATTTTTTATGGACCACCAGGGACGGGGAAAACTTCTCTTGCTCTTTTAATTGCAAAAGAACTAGATTATGATTTTGTAATACATAATGCTACTAATAGTGGAGTAGGAGAAATAAAAAAAGTTGCTGAAGAGTCTGAGAGAAAACTTAAAATTGAAGGAAGACAAACTATTCTTTTTTTAGATGAAATACATAGATTTAATAAGAGTCAACAAGATATATTACTTGAATACATGGAAAAAGGAAGTTTTATCCTTGTTGGTGCAACAACAGAAAATCCATATTATACACTTAATAATGCACTTATCTCTAGAGGAATGTTATATAAATTTGAGAAATTAAATGAAAATAACATTAAAGCAATTATTGGAAATGCTCTTTTGAAGTGCAATATTAATTTGGATGATGAAAGTATAGACTATATAGCTTCTTTGTCTGAAGGAGATGCTAGAACAAGTATTAATTATATAGAGTTATTAGAAGAGATTAATGAAGAAGTGAGCCTTGATGAAATAAAAGTACTTTTAGGAAATAGAAAAAAACAATACAATAAAAAAGAAGATAAATACAATACTATTTCTGCTTTTATAAAGAGTATTAGAGGAAGTAATCCAGATGCAGCAGTTTATTGGCTGGGTAAGATGCTTGATGGTGGAGAAGACCCTAGATATATAGCAAGAAGGCTTATGGTTCATGCTAGTGAAGATATAGGTATGGCTAATCCAGAAGCACTTAGTATGGCAACAAGTGCAATGATTGCGAGTGAAAGAATAGGAATGCCAGAAGTAAGAATAATCCTTTCTCAAGTAACTATATATTTGGCAATTTCTAGTAAATCAAATAGTAGTTATGAAGCTATTGCTAAAGTATTTGAGGATATAGGAAAGGGTGAAAACTTTGAAGTGCCTAGACATTTGACAGATGAATATAGTAGCGAATACAAGTATCCACATAATTATGAAAACAATTTTGTTAAACAAAAATACATAGATGTAGACAAAAGGTATTATGTACCAGGAGATAATCGTAATGAAAGTATGATTAGAGAAAAACTAGAAAAACTATGGGGGTGGAAGTATGAGTGACAGCATAGGTAAGATACTAAAAGAAAAAAGAGAAAGTCTTGGACTTACCATTGAACAAGTTGCAGAAGAAACAAAAATTCAAAAAAGGTATATTGGTGATATGGAAACAGAAAATTTTGATGATATGCCTGGAAAAGTATATGAAAAAGGATTTTTGAGAACTTATGTAAATCTTTTAGGCATTGATCTTGAATATGCTATGGAACTTTATGAGATTCATAGGAATGGAAAAAAAGAAGAAGTAGTAGAAGTAGAAAATGAAGTAGTAGAAGAAAAAGAGATTAAGGGGAAAAATAGAGGGATTACGTTATTATTTGGAGGAGTATTACTTATTATAGTAGGGATTATTGGCTTTAAATTTTTTGTTTTAGATTCAAATAAAAAAATGGATGTTGCTAAAGAAGTAGAAGAAATTGTTATAGATGAAGTTAAAGATTTGACAGAAGTAGAAGAAATTGTAGAAAAATCAGAATTAGTTGCTGAGAATACAGAAGAAAAAGAAGAAATTGAAGAAAAAGTAGAAGAAGTAACTGTGCAAGAAGAAAAACAAGAAAAAGTGGCAAGTAGCACAAAAGAAGCAGAAGTAATTGCTGAAAAAGAACTTGTATTATTAGTTAAAGGTGATTCATGGGTAGAAGTTAATAAAAATGGTAAGAGAGTATACTTTGACATGGCTAAAAATAAAGAGATAAAAGTAGTTGGAAAAGAAACTGATAAAATATATGTTAAAGTAGGAGATGGATCACAAGTTGAGTTAGTATTAAATGGAGAAAACAAAGGTTTATTAGGAAAAGAAAAAGAAGTATTCAAAAAAACTTTTTAATATAGAGAAAGGAAAATTATGAAGTTGAAAGCAGTAAGAGGAACTAAAGACATATTTGCTTTAGATTCGAAAAAGTATAACTATATAGTTGAAAATGCAAAAGAAATATTTGAGAATTATGGATTTAATAGGATAATGACTCCTATTTTCGAAGAAACTCAATTATTTAAAAGAGGAATTGGAGAAGGTACAGACATTGTAGATAAAGAGATGTATACTTTTGAAGATAAAGGTGGAAGAAGCTGTACTCTTAGACCAGAAGGAACAGCACCAGTTGTTAGAGCTTATTTAGAGCACAAAATCTATGGAGCAGAAGATTTGACAAAATGGTACTACCACGGGTCTATGTTTAGATATGAAAGACCTCAAGCAGGTAGATATAGAGAGTTTAACCAGTTAGGTGTAGAAGTATTAGGTAAAAAAGATCCTATGGTAGATGCAGAAATTATTGCTATGGGTTATAAACTACTTGAGAAACTAAACTTGGAAGAACTTGAAGTACAAATAAATACTATAGGAGGAAATGAGAGTAGAAGTAAGTATAGAGAAGCTCTTGTTAACTACCTTTCAGATAAAAAAGATGGTTTGTGCTCAGACTGTCAAAATAGATATGAAAAAAACCCATTAAGAGTACTTGATTGTAAAGTAGATACTAATGGAGAAATAGTAAATGAAGCTCCAGTACTTTATGATTATTTAAATGAAGAAGAAGTAAAACACTTTGAAGAAGTAAAAAAATATCTTGAATTATTTGGAGTAAAATATAAAGTAAATCCAAAATTAGTTAGAGGACTTGATTATTACTCAAATACAGTATTTGAAGTAGTAACAAATAAATTAGGAGCACAAGGTACAGTACTTGCTGGTGGAAGATACGATAATCTTGTAACTCAAATGGGAGGAAAAGATACTCCAGCATTTGGATTTGCAGCAGGAATTGAACGTTTAATGTTACTTTTAGATGAAAATATCTTAGATGAAAAACTAAAAGCACAAATTATTTGGCTTGGAGAAGAAGCTAAAGAGAGAGCGTTTGTATTAGCACAGGAGCTTAGACTTGGTGGAGTAGAAGTTGGAATAGAGTATGAAAATAAATCTATGAAAGCTCAAATGAAAAAAGCAGATAAAAGTAATGCAAAATATGCTCTTATTCTAGGAGAAGAAGAGATAAATGCAGGAAATATAGTAGTTAAGAACTTGAATGAAAAAGAACAGAAGACTGTTGAAATAAATAGAGTATTGGAAGAATTGAGAGGGGAATAATATGTTTTACAGGTCGCATAATTTAGGTGAATTAAGAGAAGTAAATATAGGTGAAGAAGTAACTTTAAGTGGATGGGTTGATAACAACAGAGACTTGGGTGGACTTATATTTGTTGATATGAGAGATAGATACGGAGTAACTCAGGTAGTATTTAATCCAGAAGAAGTAAGTAAAGAACTTTGTGATTTAGCACATTCTTTGAAATATGAATATGTTGTAAAAGTAAAAGGAATAGTAAGAGAAAGATTTAGTAAAAATCCTAATATGCCAACTGGAAACATAGAAGTATTTGCTAATGAATTAGAGATTATAAATAAATCAGATGTTTTACCATTTGAAATAGATGATGAAATTAACTTGAGTGAAAATGTAAGACTTAAGTATAGATATCTTGACATTAGAAGACCAAAAATGCTTAATAATATAGTAAAGAGAAATACTATGTTATTCTCAATGAGAGAATATTTAAATCAAAGAGACTTTTTAGATATAGATACTCCAGTATTAACTAAGTCAACTCCAGAAGGAGCAAGAGACTTTTTAGTTCCTAGTAGAACTAATGAAGGTAAGTTTTTCGCTTTACCACAATCACCACAATTATTTAAACAAATACTTATGATAGGTGGAGTAGAAAGATACTACCAACTTGCAAAATGTTTTAGAGATGAAGACCTTAGAGCAGATAGACAACTTGAATTTACTCAACTTGATATAGAAATGTCATTTGTAACTTCAGATGAGTTTATGGAAAATATGGAAGGACTTGCAAAAAAAGTTGCTAAAGATGTAACTGGGAAAGAGATAAATTATACATTTGATAGAATAACTTATGCAGAAGCAATGGATAAATATGGTTCAGATAAACCAGATTTAAGATTTGCAATGGAAATAATAGACCTTTCTGATATAGCAAAAGAATGTGAGTTTAAAGCCTTTAAAGGTACTGTAGAAGAAGGTGGGTTCCTTAGAGGGCTAAATGCTAAGGGAGCACAAGGAAACTACTCTAGAAAAGGAATAGATGAGTTAACAGACTTTGTTAAAATCTATGGTGCTAAAGGTTTAGCATGGATAAAAATAGAAGAAAATGGAGAAGTTAAATCTCCTATAGCGAAATTCTTTAGTGAAGAAGAATTAAATGCTATAATAACTAGAATGAATGGAGAAAATGGAGATTTATTATTATTTGTAGCTGATAAAGCTAAAGTAGTATATGATTCATTAGGTGCTCTTAGACAAAAATTAGGAAAAGAATTAGGGCTTATTGATGAAGAAGAGTTAAAATTCTTGTGGGTAGTAGATTTCCCATTACTTGAGTGGAGTGAAGAAGAAGAGAGATATAAAGCTCAACACCATCCATTTACAGCAATTAAAAAAGAAGATATACCATTACTTGAAACTGCACCTGAAAAAGTTAGAACTGTTAGTTATGACATGGTACTTAATGGATATGAAATTGGTGGAGGAAGTATAAGAATCCATCAAGAAGAAGTACAAGAAAAGATCTTTAAATTATTAGGTCTTAGTCAAGAAGAAGCAAGAGAGAAGTTTGGATTCTTCTTGGATGCATTTAAATACGGTGCACCACCTCATGGAGGAATGGCTTATGGAGTAGATAGATTCCTTATGGTTCTATTAAAAGAAAGCTCAATAAGAGACGTAATACCATTCCCTAAAACAAATAAAGGACAATGTCTAATGACAGAAGCTCCTGGTATAGTAGATGAAGATCAATTAGTAGAACTTAAGCTTAAAAGTACTGCTGATAAAAAATAAAGGTTGATTTTTCTTGGAAAATCCTTTATAACATATATATAAGACCCTGAGCTGTGCTTTATCTATGTATTTCTTGGCCGAACATTTTATTATAGGAAGTTTGTTAGGTAGAAGTAATTCAGGTAAATCACGATTAAGTTTTCTTAATACGGATTCTGTATATTTTTATACACAAACTACCACTTATTTGGTCCGAGACCAAAATCTATATAGAAAAGGCAGTTTGGGGCACAATTTAATATTTATCCCTAGTTTGTTCGTTATTCCAATGTAATTTTGGGCCTAAGTTCGCCTATGGGACTGGCGCTGTGTTTAATAAATCAGTATTGTCACGACGTGACTTTAGAGCACGTACGGACTCTGTATATTAGATATAACTGGTTACCACCTGTAATGGAAGGCGACCAAAATCAGAAAGAAGACGGCAAAACCGGGGTTTATGAAAAATTAAGAATTAAGATTTTGTCTTAATTCTTAATTTTTGATATTACAAAAGTTTTTTATAGAAAAAGGTTTTATAACTTTTTTCTTGGATATAATACATTAAGGAGAGTAAATTGATGAAGTTAATTGAAAAAGAGATAGGCACGTTATTTGTAGATACAGTGTCTAAGCTATATGGGAATGTGGATGGATTGAAGGAAGTACAAATACAAGCAACAAAAGATGCAAAGTTTGGAGATTATCAAACTAACTTTGCTATGATAAATTCTAAGTTATTAAAAAATAATCCACGATCTATAGCTGAAAGTATTAAAGAAAACTTCGTTGATAATAATATAGTAGAAAAAATAGAGATTGCAGGACCTGGTTTTATAAATATATTCTTGAATAAAGAATATTTAGAGGGAAAACTTGAAAAAGTTGGAAAAGAAAATTTTGATTTTGAATTTTTAAATAGAGAAGGTCAAGTTATTATAGACTACTCATCACCAAACCTTGCTAAACGTATGCATATTGGTCATTTGAGAAGTACTGTAATTGGAGACTCAATTAAAAGAATATATAAACATCTTGGATATGATGTAGTTGCCGATAATCATATTGGTGACTGGGGAACTCCATTTGGTAAACTTATGGTTGGATATGAAAGATGGCTTGATAGGAAAGCATATGAAGAAAACCCAGTAGATGAACTTGAACGTATTTATGTAAAGTTTGCTAATGAAGTAGAACTTAATCCAGAATTAGAAGAATTAGCTAGGGAAGAAATAGCGAAAACACAAGCTGGAGATGAAAGTAGAATAAAACTTTGGAAAGAAATACTAAATGCTACTTTGGCAGAAAATGAAAAACTTTATAATAGAATGGATATTAGTTTTGACACATATTTTGGAGAATCATATTATAATGATATGATGCCAGGTGTAATTAATGAATTAGATGCAAAAGGTCTTTTAACAGTTGATGAAGGAGCTAAATTAGTATTCTTTGATGAAAGTGAAAACTTACACCCTTGTATTATTCAGAAAAAAGATGGAGCATTTTTATATTCAACAAGTGATTTAGCTACTATTCAGTTTAAAAGAAAAGAGTATAATATAAATAGAATGGTATATGTAACGGATGAAAGACAACAAGATCATTTTAGACAAGTATTTAAAATAGCTGATATGCTTGGTTGGACAGATGAAAAAGTACATATCTGGTTTGGAATAATGAGATTTGCAGATGGAATTTTCTCAAGTAGAAAAGGAAATGTAATTAAGTTATCTGAATTATTAGACGAAGCTATAAGTAGAGCACTTGAAATAGTAAATGAAAAAAATCCTGAATTATCTGATGAAGAAAAAAATAATATAGCAGAAGTAGTAGGGGTAGGTGCAGTAAAATATGCTGACCTTAGTCAAAATAGACAAAGTGCAATCATATTTGAGTGGGATAAAATTCTTAGTTTTGAAGGAAATACAGCACCATATTTACAATATGCTTATGCAAGAATTCAATCAATACTTAGAAAAGCAAATGAAGAAGGAATAACACTTGATGGAAGTCTTGATTTAGTTGAAAAACAAGAGAGAGCACTAGGACTTGCTCTTATGGAATTTCCAAATGCAGTATTGAATGCAGCAAATTCATATAAACCAAATTTAATTGCTGAATACTTGTATGAAACAGCAAAGAAATTTAATACATTCTACAATGCACTACCTATATTAAAAGCAAACAGCGAAGATGTATTAAAATCTAGACTTATTTTAGCAGATAGAACTGCAAAAATTTTAAAAGAAGGTCTAGACTTATTAGGTATAAAAACAGTAGATAGAATGTAATATCTTATAACCAATAAGGGGGAAAACTATGGACCAAGAGAAAAAAACAGTTGATGAAATGCAAGCAGTAGTATTCGTACTTAATAATTCATATTACGGAGTACCTATCTTACAAGTACAAGAAATAGTTAAGATGACAGAAATTACAAAGTTACCAAATACTCCAAAGTTTGTTGAAGGAATCGTAAATCTGAGAGGGCAAATTATTCCAATAATTGACTTAAGAAGAAGATTTAATCTGCCAGTTGCTAAAGTAGATGAAAACTGGAAGATATTAATTCTTAAGATAGATGAAGTTCAGTTTGGAGTGATGGTAGACCAAATATCTGAAGTAGAAAAAGTACCTACTTCTCTAATTGAAGTACCGCCTAAAGTGGTATCAGGTGTAAGAGGAGAATTTATAAATGGTATTGCTAAAACTAATGAAAGATTATTAATCTTGTTAGATATAGAAAAGATACTTAGTGTTGAAGAAATAGAGATATTACATGAAATAGAAGGTTAAAGGCGGATAATCCGCCTTTTGGCATATAAAGGAGTTAAGGTAATAATGAAGGATAAAAAAGAGTTGTTAATCGTAACAGGGGTCTCAGGAGCGGGAAAATCAACTGCAATTAATTTTTTTGAAGACAGAGGATATTTGACTATAGATAATTTGCCTGCATTTTTTGTAAGTAAATTGTTTGAAACTTTTGTTGAACATCAAGATAAAATGAAAAATGTAGCAGTTGTAGTAGATACAAGATCTTTTACTACAACTATAGAATTTTTTAAGGAGTTAGAAGAGCTAAAAAAGAAAGAAATTCCTTATAAAATTTTATTTTTAGATGCAAAAACAGAATATATATTAAATAGATATAATTTGACTAGAAGAAAACATCCTATAGCCATTGGAGCTACTTTGCATGAAAAAATAAAAGAAGAGAAAAAACTTTTGGAACCTATTAAAAATATATCTAATTATGTACTTGATACGTCTAATCTTAGTGCAAAAGAATTAGTAAAAGATTTGGAAAGTTATCTTAATAATAAAAATAAGCAATTAACTATTAGTATTTTTTCTTTTGGTTTTAAATATGGTTTACCTATAGATCTTGATTTATTATTTGATGTAAGATTTTTGCCTAACCCTTATTATATAAAAGAATTGAAAAATTTGACGGGAAACAATAAAGAAGTATCTGACTATGTTCTTAGTTTTGATGAAACTCAAGAGTTCTTTGAAAAACTTAAGGATATGCTTGACTATTTGTTACCTAAATATATAAAAGAAGGAAAATCACATTTGTCTATAGGTATAGCTTGTAGTGGTGGAAAACATAGATCAGTAACCCTTGTTAATAAACTTTATGAATATTATAAAGGAAGTGAAGTAGTAGAAGCTGTAAAGTGTCACAGGGATATAAAAAAGCATTAATGGAGTAGATATGGAAGTATATAAACTAGCAAAAGAGATGCCATTATTACCTGGTGTTTATTTGATGAAAAAAGAAAATAAGATAATCTATATAGGAAAAGCTAAAAACCTTAGAAATAGAGTAATGTCTTATTTTAACAGAGAACATGATAGTGAAAAAACTAAAGAACTAGTTAAAAATATAGAAGATATAGAATATATTATATGTAATAGTGAAGTAGATGCACTTATACTAGAAAATAATTTGATAAAAAAGCATATGCCAAAATATAATATAATGCTTAAGGATGAAAAAACCTATCCATATATAAAAATAACCAAAGAAGATTTTCCAAAGTTAAGTGTAATAAGGTCTACAAAGTATCTTGAAGGAAAAAATGCAAATTATTTTGGTCCTTATCCTCAAGGTATATATAATTATGTAAAGATATTAAAGAAAATATTTCCTATTAGAGATTGTAATAGAGATATGAATAAAACTTATGATAGACCATGTTTGAAATATCATATGAAAATGTGTTTAGGACCTTGTGTTTACAAAAACATATTAAAAGAGTATAATGATAACGTAGAAAATGTTATTTCTTTTTTAAAGGGTGATGTAAAAGAAATTGTTAATAACTTGAAGAGTGAAATGGCATTAGCTAGCGAAGAGATGGACTTTGAAAAAGCCATTGTTTGCAGGGAAAAGATTGGCGAAATTGAAAAAGTAAATCAAAATCAAATATCTGAATTGGGAAGAGCTGTTGACGAAGACGTATTTGTCTTTGGAGTAGAAGGAGACAGGCTTTTTTTGTGCATACTGAGTATTCGAGATGGGAAAATACTTGGAAAAGTAAGTAGTAATCAAAAAATAGATGAATTATTTAAAGAAGATTTGTTTTTGAATGTATATACTATGTATTATATGAAACATCCTCTACCCAAAAACCTCCTATTTGATAAAGTTTACGAAGAATACGAAGAAGATATAAAAGAATGGGCTCTAAAGGGTAAAGAAAAAAATATTAATGTATTTTTTCCAAAAATTAAAAGTCGTAAACTAGAGCTTATAAATATGGCAAAATTAAACTTGGAAAAAGATATGGAAAACTACTTTAAGAGCAAAAAAGTATTGGAAGAAAGTCTTATTTACCTTTATAAAACTCTTGGTCTACGTAGGTATCCAAGGCGTATAGAATGTTTTGATATTTCAAATATCCAAGGTTCAGATGCTGTTGGGGCCATGACTGTAGCTATAGATGGTAAACTCACTAATAAAGAGTATAGAAGATTTAGGATAAAAACAAAAAGTACACCAGATGACTTTGAGATGATGAGAGAAGTTATGAGAAGAAGGTATGGAAAACTAGAAGATAATGAATTTCCAGAATTATTACTTATTGATGGTGGTAAAGGGCAACTTAATGCTGTTGGAGAAGTATTATTTGAACTAGGAGTGCTTGATAAAGTAGAAGTGATAAGTATAGCTAAAAGAGAAGAAGAGATATTTTTATTAGGTATATCAGAACCATTTATATTTGATAAAAGGGGAGAAACACTTAAAATTCTTCAGAGGCTAAGGGATGAAGCTCATAGGTTTGGAATAACTTATCATAGAAAATTACGTAGTAAAAGGGTAATTAGTAGTGAGCTTGATAATATAAGCGGAATAGGTAAAAAACGTAAGGAACTTTTACTTAAGAAATTTAAAAGTGTAAAAAAAATAAAAGAAGCAAGTTTGGATGAATTAAAAGTATTCCTACCAGAAAATGTAGCACTTGAAGTAAAAAAGAAATTGAAGGGGGATGAGTAGGATTAAAAGAATATTAGTAATAGATGACGAAAGTAGCATAAGATTCCTGCTAAAGGAAATTATAGTAGATATGGATTATGAATTTGTAGAAGCAAGTAGGGCAGAAAAAGGTCTGAAAATCATTGAAAAAGAAGAAATAGATTTGGTACTTCTTGATATACAACTTCCAAATATGAATGGTTTAGAAGCAATAAGAAAAATTAGAGAAATAAATAAAGAATTACCTGTATTTATGATAACAGCTTTTCATAGTATGGCAGATGTAGTAGAAAATATGGACGTTAATGTACAAGAATTTATACAAAAACCATTTGATTTACATGATTTGAGAGATAAAATAAGAAAAGTATTGGGTTAGAGGGGGTCACATGAAAATCAAAGTAAATGACTTGAAAGTAGGTATGAGACTTAGACAAAGTGTATTTCATACTGGGAGAGTACTTATAGAAAAAGGGCAAGAGTTGAATGAAAAGCATATAGAAAGACTTAAGAACTTTTCTATATTTGAAGTAAATATAGAAAGCGAAGAAGAAGAAAAAATGAGAATTATAAGAGAAAATGAAGCACAAGTAAAAAATGAGTTTGTAGAAGTGTATAAAGAAACTGTTGAAAAAACAAAAGCTGTTTTTGCTGATGGTATGGACAAAGGAATAGATACAAAAGCTGTGTCTGAAGTTATTGAAGATACTTTGTCTGGTCTTGGTAAAAATACAGATATCTTTCTTACTTTACTTGAAATGAGAGAAGAAGAAAATTATTTGTATGAACATTCTATTAAATCATCTATTATTGCAATGAGTATAGGAGTTAAACTAGCTTATACTAAAGAAAAATTAGAATTACTTGGGAAAGCAGCTTTATTACATGATATAGGTATGTTTAAAGTAGACAATACTATATTAAATAAGGAAGGTAAATTAAGCAAAGAAGAAGTAGAAGCAATTAGACTTCATACAGAAATCGGAGCAAAATTACTTGAGAATGAAGAAGAAGAAGTAAGATTAGCAGCTCTTTATCACCATGAAAGAGTAGATGGAAGTGGGTATCCAAGAGGTTTAGTTTCTCATGAACTTACTGAAATAACAAAAATTGTTTCTATAGCTGATTTGTATGCTGCACTTATTAGTGATAGGGTATATAGAGAAGCAAAAGATCCAAAAGACGCAATTAAATATTTGATGTCTGTTGCAGGAAAACAAGTAGATACAGAAATAGTAAAAAAACTACTTGAAAATATGAGTTTATTTGCAATGGGGTCATATGTAAGACTAAGTAACGGATTAAGAGCTAGAGTTATAAAAGCAACGGATAATCCATTTAGACCTATTATTGATATAGAAGAAAATGGAGAGTTAACAAGAATGGATTTGAATCAAAAAGAAAATTCACTAATATATATTATGAGGTTAATTGTATAATGAGAAAAATAAATGTTTTTATCTTTTTATTATTAGTATTTTTTACTGCTTGTAATAGAGAGATAGTACTTCGAAAAGAAACAGTAGTATCAGCACCATTTAATAAAGAAAAGATAGAAGAGGGAAATTATACTCTTAATCTATATAAAATTGATTATCCAAGTGGTATGGAAGGAAAACAAAAGTTTTATACTAATATTAACTTGTTTTTTAAGAGATTTTATTTAGAGGAAAAAAAGATAATATTTTTGGTTGATAGAGAATATTATGATGATTATCATAGGTTAGAAAAATACAGTTTATTAAAGGAAGAATTATTACTTGATAAAGCTGCTTCTACTCTCTTAGACTATGAAATAGAGCTCCTAAGAGAAATAGCACCTGTAAAAATTGAAAAATATAAAGATACAGTTCAAGAGTATCTTAATTTGCAAGTTGCATATTTAATGGATTTTTTAGGTGAAAGTAACAAATTTGATAAAAATTATTTGTATACAGAACGAGAAAAAAATGTATATGTAAATAAATTAAAAGATATTCGTAGAGAAAATTTTGAACTTATAAAATCACTTGATATAGATATGGTTTTGGAAATAAACAATCCTTATTCAGCTAGTGAAAAAAGCAGTAGATATTTTACAGAAAGAGATATAATCCTTTCTACTACGAGTAAATTTGATAGTGAACTAAATTCTATAGAGATACCTATATATATTAGGAATATAGAAGTAGAAGATGTGGAAAGAATAATAAAAGGACAAGATTTTATTGATAATAACGTAATTATTATAGAAAATGATAGATTTAAAGGTTATCTTCATAAAAAATCTTTTATATTTTTTATAGGAGGTCAAGAAGAATTTAGAGAGTATGCAGATTACGGAATAAATTTTGAAGTGAAAAAACTAGGTCTTGAAGAGATGTTGGGCACTCAAGAAGAATTTGTAATCTCAGACTTTACAGGAGGAAAATAGAGTGGATCTGAATTTTATACTGATAGTTATAGTAGTCATCTTCTGTTTTATAATTTTTGCTATAGCTCTAAAAAAAGTTAATGAATCTCATGTGGATAGCATGAATAAATTAATGAAATCTATAGTAAATAGAATAGATGACCCTGATATAGATGATGATATCAGAGATGGTTATGATGAACTAATGGAAGAACTTCAAAAACAAGAACAAGCCCTTTATGAATCAGTAGAAGAGATAAACTCTTATAAAAAAGAGCTTAATATGACTTACAAAAGTCTACTTGCAAAATCAACTGAACTAGAGTATTCCAATTCAGTATTAGAAAAAAGAGTAGCAAATTTATCAAATCTAAATGCAGTAGGTAGGTCAGTATTATCCGAACTTGATTTGGAAAAAATAATTTCTATTATAATGGATGCTTTTTTTGTTTTAACTGGTGTAAAAAAAATTGCGATTTATCTGTGGGAAGATAATAAATTAGTAAATAAAGCATTTAAGGGAAACCTTAAAGAAGTAAGAGATTATAACTTTCAAGATGAAGAATTAGATTATGGAAATATATATGAAAGTATATCAAAAGAAATTATAGAAAAAGACGAAAGAGTTGTTTATTCTAAACTAAATGTAAAAGGTAAAGAACTTGGAGTAATTTATATAATAAGTGGTGGAGATGAAGAAGGAGTAAGAAGCGATAAAGAAACAGTAAACGCTCTTGCAATGCATGTTGCTATTGCCATGAATAATTCTAAGATGTATTCGGAATTAGCAGTAAAAGAAAGATTAGGAAAAGAAATATCAATTGCAAGTAATATCCAAAAAAATCTTTTACCAAAAGATGTAAAAATACCATTTAAACTTGATAAAGCAGAGTATTTTGAACCAGCTAAAGAGATAGGTGGAGATTATTATGATTATAATGTACATGATGAAAATTGTTTGTTTATAACTATTGGTGACGTAAGTGGAAAAGGTGTACCTGCTTCATTACTGATGACAACAATAAGAGCTACTTTAAAAACTTTATGCCATAAAGATGATAATGTAGCAGATATACTTATTAATCTAAATAATTTTGTTTGCCCAGACATGAGTGAAGAGATGTTTGTAACTATCTTCCATAGTTTGTATGATAGTGAAAATAAGAGACTTTATTATTCAAATGCAGGGCATAATCCACTAATTGTATATAAAAAGAATAGAAATGAAGTAATAGAAGAAACTGTAAAAGGAACAGCTATTGGTTTCTTTGAAGGTTATAGATATAAATTAGGAAAGTTAGAGTTAGAAGAAGGAGATATTTTAGTTTATTATACAGATGGTATAACTGAAGCTGAAAATAGAAATAAAGGTTTGTACGGAGTTGACAGGTTAAAAGATGTTGTTTATGAAAATAGTAGTGAAAGTGCAACGGAGATTAAAGAAAGGATTCTTGCATCTGTAGAGCACTTTAGAGAAGGGTATGAGCAAGTAGATGATATTACTCTGTTAGTAATAAAGATATAGCTCGATAGTGGGAGTGAGAAGATTGGAAGTAAATAAAAAGATATTATTAATTGATGATCAAGAAGAAATACTTATGAGTATGAAAAAGTTATTAAGTGGTGAAGATAGTCTTAGAGATCTTAATAACAAAATGAAGAGTATTTTGGATGAATTTTATCAAGAAGAGAGTAAAAATAAGGAAGTATATGATGTTGATACAGCTCTTAATGGTAAAAAAGGTTATGAAATGGTCAAAGAAGCTATAGAAGATGGTGAACCTTATTCGGTTGTTACTATTGATATGCGTATGCCAGGCTGGGATGGACTTAAGACAGCAAAAGAAATACGTAAAATAGATAGTAATATAGAAATAATAATAATTACTGCATATACCGACATTAAAAGGGAAGAGTTGGTAGAAGAAATAGGGAAACCTGAAAAACTTTTATACTTAAAAAAACCCTTTGAAAGAGAAGAAATACTTCAAGTAATTTTATCTCTTACGCTTAAGTGGTCTCTTGAACAAAAAGTAAAAAATCAATTAATGATAATTAAAAATGCAAAAAATAGCCTTGAAGATGTAATTAATGGTATTAGTGAAATAGAAAAATCAACACCATCATCAATAAAAACAGTATATAAAACTATTTTAAAAGAGTTATCTACTTTGTTAAAAAGTAAAAATGCTGGAATAGTTTTTGATGATAGCCTTTTAAAATTAGGTAGCAGTACTAATTTGGGAAGATATGAAGATTATAAAATAACTAAAAAAGAAGTAGATTATAATAGCTTTTTTGTAGAAAAGGATAATTATTTATTTATAACTTTTTTCTGTGAAACAAATAATTGCGATATAAATAGTGCTATAGGTGTATTTGAAATAGGCAAAGGCGGAAAAGTAGATAAACAAATACTAGATATATTTATTTCTCACTCAAATAATCTACTAAGAAATGCTAGTCTGTACACACAACTAGAGGAAAAAAACAGGGAGCTTGTACTTAGCAATAGAAAATTAAAAGAAGCAAATGCATTAAATAAAAAATTCTTGGTTATATCAAGTCATGAACTTCGGACTCCAGGAACAATAATTGCTGCTTATGCAGAATTACTTGCTACTGGTAAAGTAAAAAATGTAGATAAAGTAGCTAAGGGCCTATCAAATGCAGCAATGAGACTTAATGTATTAATTGAGCAGATGTTAGAAGTATTTGCAACAAGTGATATGAAAGCTCATCTTGTTGTAAATAAAAATCAATATGATATAGATGAGATTTTTGATGCTGTATACGATAAAGTAGGAGTATTTTTAGAAAAACGTAATCAAACACTTGAGTTTGTAAATAAATCTAAATATGATAAATTTTATATAGATAAAAATAAAGTAGTAGAATTTATATTCTTTAACCTTATTATGAATGCTATAAAATTTAGTGAAGATGGTTCTACAATTAGAGTTAGAATTGAAGATAGTCATTTTGAAAATAAACTGCAAATTAGCATAGAAGATAACGGAGTCGGAATGACTGATTATGAAAAGAAAAATATGTTTAAAGCTCTGTTTGTAGGTGGAAATGAAAATCACCATCATTCAGGTCTTTACGAGTATAAAGCAAAAGGTCTTGGGCTAGGTCTTACTATAGTAAAAAATATAATAGACATGATAGGTGAAGAAATAGCTTGTGAGAGCAGTTTGGAGAAAGGGACAAAGATAACTTTCACACTTCCCTATAAAGAAAGCTAATATTGACAAGAGATAGAAAAAAAGATATAATCTAAAAGATTAGCATAAATTAATCCGACGTAAGTCGGATTATTTTTTCTAAAGTGTAAAATTTAGGTTGGAATAACTTTATATGGAGGAAAAGATGTACGATAAAGTAATGGAAACAGTGAAATTCTTGGAAGGAAAAACAG
>CAZHXU010000040.1:13620-18997 GCA_964536535.1 uncultured Fusobacteriaceae bacterium | reverse complement strand
TAAAACTAGTTGCTTTTTTTATAGTTTAAATAAATAATTTATCTTCTACCTCTTCTACCCTTCCTCTACCAATATAACTTCCTATTATATATAGTATTAAAGAAAATAAAAGTGCAGGAACTATATTATGAAGGCTAATTATAGATACTTTTTTTATTGTAAACGCAATATAAAGTATAACTCCGCCTAGTATAGAAGAAATAGCACCGTATCTATTACCCCATCTAGTATAAAGACCTAGTACTACTGGCCATAAAAATGCTGCTTCTAAACCTGCAAAAGCAAATAAATTTATGAATACAAGTAGCTGTGGTGGATTAAAGGCAAAAATAAATGCTCCTAATCCCATAACTAAAGTAGTTCCAAAAGTTATCTTTTTTATCTTTTCCAAACTAGGATGAGACTTTGAATAATTAATATACAAATCTTTTACTATAGTAGATGCACTCATAATAAGCATAGAATCTACTGTAGACATAGTTGCAGCAAGTGGTCCACCTATAAATATTCCAGCTAAAATTGGAGGTAAAACCTTTAGGCTAAGTAGAGGTATAACTTTGTCTCCTTGGGCTAAATCTGGATAAACTCCTATTCCCATAAATCCAATTAGATGCATTCCTATCATTAACAAACCAACTACAATCGTACCCACAACCATTGCACTATGCATTCCTTTACTGTCTTTGAATCCCATAGCTCTTATGGTAGTTTGAGGTAAACCTAAAACACCAACTCCAACTAATACCCAAAATCCAAGCATATATGTTTTCCCAATATTTCCACCACTAGTAGGCGTTAATAAATCAGGATTAATTTCCATAATGTTTTTGGTAATGTTACTCATTCCTCCGCCGGCAATATTAAGAGCAACAATAAGACAAATAGTAGCAAGTATCATAACTATACCTTGTATAGTATCAGTAAGAACTACTGCACGAAATCCACCAATAGTAGTATAAATAATTACTACAAGGGCAAAAATCGATAGGGCATAACTGTACTGTAGACCTGTTATAGCTTCAATAACTCTTGCTCCACCAATAAACTGAGCAACCATACTTGCACCAAAGAATAATAGTATTGCTATAGCAGATAAAATAACTACACTATCACTTTTGTATCTTTCTCTTAGATAATCAATTATAGTAACTGCTTTTATACGTCTTGAGATTATAGCAAGTCTTTTTCCCAAAATTCCAAGGGTAAAAAAAGCTGTAGGAATTTGGATAACGGATAAAAGCACCCAAGCAAGACCAAGTTTATAAGCTACTCCTGGTCCACCAATAAAACTACTCGCACTAGCATAAGTGGCAATAAGTGTCATAGCAAGAACAAAACCACCCATATTTCTACTGCCTAAAAAATACTCTTCAACAAAATTTACACCTTTTTGTTCTTTTATCTCATTAGTTTTGTATGCAATAAATAACATAACAGCTAGATAAAAAACTAAAGGAATCAAAATCAATAACTTATCATTCATCATCTTCTACCTCAAAATCAACTTCCTTAAATATATATTTTACACTAAAATAAACTAGTGTTGTAATTAATAAAAATCCTCCTATACAAGAAACAACAAACCACATAGGTAAACCAAAAAGGTATGTATATTCTCTTGGATCCTTGTCTCCAAGTCCATATGCTGTTAGGTACCACCATGAAAAATAAATCAAATAAAGTATGATGGTCACTATACTTTCTTTTCTAAGTTGTTTTCTAAGTTCTTCTCTTTTCATATCTCCTCCAATAGTACTAGTTAATATATTACTAACTAGTTATAAAAACCATACACTACAATATATGCTTTTTTTAAGAAAAATGCAAGATATTTTCTATCAAATACTATTTTACTACTTAATTACTAAAGAATCGTGCATATCCTCTAAATTATTACATTTTCTATTTATTTTTTTATGAGATTATTATATTATTATAATAGGAACAAAAGGGGGCTAGGATGAATATAAGTTCATTAATGAATTTAAAGGGTAAAAGTAGAGAAATGATAGGTGGGAAAGCATATTACCTAGGTAAAATATATAAGAAAAAAGAATTTAACATACCAAAAGGTATATGTATAGAAACAGATATTTTTTATAATTTATTAGAAAAAAATAAAAAAATTATAGAAAATTTCTTTGATGAAATAAAAAAAAATCCAATTTGTATAAGAAAAAATCTTGGTAAAATAAGAGAACATATAATAAAAACTAACTTAGATGAGAAACTCTTTTTGGAGATAAAATTAAAGATGGAAGAAGAAGGAATAGATTTATCAAAGGGAGTTTCTGTTCGTTCATCTGGTGTAGTAGAAGATGGTGGAGAAAAAAACTTTGCAGGAGTTTATAATACAAGTCTTAATATAAAAACAGATAATGATTTGAAAAAAGCAATTTTAAAAACTTTTGCTTCTGCATTTTCAGAAGAAGTCTACTTTTATAGTGCTTATGAAGATTTTAAAAAAGGTATGGGAATAATAATTCAGCAGATGAAATATGGAAATTATTACGGAGTACTTTTTACCAGAGATTTTAATGATGTAAATGAGAGAGCCTATTGTGAATGTTCTATTAATATAGGAGAAATTGTTGATGGGAGTAGAAGTGATATTGCTTTTCATTTGTTTTTAGAAGAAGAGTTTGATGTTAATAGGGGAAATTTATCTAAAATCGCCATAAATAAACTAAGAATCTTATCTAAAAAACTCCTAAAAGAGAACAAAAGTCATCTTGATATTGAATTTGTAGTAGATGGGGATAATGTAAGTATCCTTCAATATAGGCCATTAATAGATACAAAATCAACACCTGAAAATTTGAGTATAGTTGATGAAGATGATATTAACTCTTGTACTAATTTAAATCTTTCTTTTTGTAATTATTATTTTTCAAAATATCTAGGGAAACAATATCTTTTTAGAAAAATATCTAAAGAAGAAGGATTTCAAGTTTATAAAAACTATTATTTATTTGTAAAAAATACAGAAACAAATAGTTTATCAAAGGATTTTTTCAAAACTTATATAAATTCAGATTTTGTCCTTGTTGAATTTGGAAAAGACATAAAAAAGGAAGTATGTAGGGTAGAAGATATAAAAAAAATAATAAATAAGAGATTTTTGGATATAGATAGAGATAAAATAGTTTGCAGAATAGGAGAGATTATTATCCCAGATTTTTCGGCATATACATCTCTTATAGAATCAAATAAAGTTTATGTAGAATATGTACCTTATGCAATGAAAGGCCTTATAATAGGGACTATGGAGCCAATCAGACTAATAATAGGTAATGATTATAATGTAGAGTATTTACAGATACCTACATATAAAAAAGTTTATGATTTTGATAAAAATACTGGTGAAATTATAGAAAAAAATTATAATAAAAAAGGTAATAAACTTAGTTTGTCAGAAGTGAAAAAGATATATGAATATACTGTAAAAATGTCAAAAAGATTTAATGAAGCTAGGTTAGAATTATATTATTCAAAGGATATTTTATACTCAAAAGATATCTCACTAGAGGATAATTCCTTAGAATTTACTAGTGTAAATCTTATATCAAGTGGAGTTTGTAAAGGGGAAGTTTTTCATTTAGAAGCCCTTGAAGATTTAGATAAGTTAGCTGAAGATTTTAGTATTAGTTTAGTAAAACATGAAGAGAAAGAAGATAAAGTTTTAGATGAAGAATATGTAAAATCTATAATAGAGTTTTTTAAAGAAAAAGATATAATCCTTTTTGTAAAAAGACCTTCAAAAGGTTTATTGTTATTTTGTGATTATGTAAAAGGTTTTGTTTTTGAAAATGGTTCGCTACTTTCTCATATAGGAATTCTTTTGCGTGAAAAGGGGATAGTAGGAGTGATAGACCAAGATTCATACTATAAATATCAAAATGGAAATAGAATAGAAGTTATTGGAGATAAAATAATTAATTTAGATAAATAAAAAACGTTGACACGTGCACACTTATGCATGTATAATGAAAAAGGTGATAGAAATGAAAGAAAAAGAAGCATATTTAGAGAATTGTAAAAATGAATTTGATAATGACTTTCAAATTGAATATTATAAAGCTCTATTTGACCCAGTACGTATAGAGATTATTAGGTATCTATCATTTGAAGGACCATCAAATATTAGTAAAATAGCAGAAAATTTTTCTCAAGATAGATCTGTTATATCAAGACATTTAGATTTGTTATATAGAAATGGTATAGTTACAAAAGAGAAAGTTTCGAGATACACTATTTATAATGTAAATATTCTTAATATTGTTGAGAAGTTCCAAGGAACAGCAGAAAATTTGAGAAAACATGCAAATATCAATAAATAGGCCATAGGCCTTTTTAAATAAAAAATATGTGCATTAGTGTGCATTAGTGAACAATAGGAGGTTAGGATGACAACGATTATTTATGCTCACCCATATGAGGGGAGTTTTAACAATGGAATTTTGAAAAAAGTAGTAGAAACACATGAGAAGAAAGGGAAAAAATACCAAATTATAGATCTTAATAAAGAAGATTTTAATCCTGTATTTACTAAGGAGGAGTTGGCGCTATTTAGCCAGGGTAGAAGTAATTATATAAAAGTAATAGAATACCAAGAATATATAAAAAATTCAGATGAATTAGTATTTATATTTCCCATATGGTGGAGTAGTATGCCAGCAATTTTAAAGGGATTTTTAGATAAAGTTTTGTTAGAAGGTTTTGCTTATACTGTAGGTAAAAGTGGGCTTAAGGGTAGACTAAAGCATATAAAAAAATCAACAGTAATTACAACTGCAGATTCACCAAAATGGTATATTAGATACATAATTGGTTCGGGATTAAACGAGTTGTTTAAAGGAGCAATAAAAGGAAGTGGAATAGCTAAAGCCAAATGGTTACATATAGATTTTATTAAAGGTTCAAAAGAGGAAAAAAGAGAAAAATTTTTAAACAAAGTTGAAAAAAGATTTATTTAAAGATGAGTCGACTGGTTTATAAAAAATCAGTCGATTTTAATTTTATATATTTCTTCTATATATACTCTCAAATTTATAAACCTAAAGCTAAAGTAAGATAATAATTTGGGGTATATTTTTCACTTACTTCTACTCTTTCATCTCCAAAAAAATCTATTCCTACAGCTACATTTATTAGGAATACAGAAATTACATATTCAGAAGCAAAATAAAGATTTTTATCATTACTTATTCCTAATTTGAAACGCATATAGTTACCTACTGACTTCCAAAACTTGACTGTAAATAAATAATGTTTGTAGGAATATCACTAGTGTTTGGCAAATAATGGGAAAAACCTAATCCATGCCATTCTTCAAAATGATATTCTTTAGGAGTTTTATATATAAAAGCTAAATTAA
>CAZHXU010000040.1:0-13520 GCA_964536535.1 uncultured Fusobacteriaceae bacterium | reverse complement strand
TAGGGGAGAAAAATAAATAATTGTGAGTTTCATTTAGAGAAAAATAATAATTGAAATTTGAAAGAAGTAAAAACTCCATATATTGAAGAATAAAAATTGATGATGTTTAAGTTTGAAAGTCAAAAACATAGGATAAATTATCTTCAAATATGGAGCCTAAAAATTTTATACAATAATAGAATTGTTATTTTCTGTTGTTAATTAATAAATTTGCTATATTTTGAGCTCCTCTAAAACCTACAAATGGTGGAAGGTATCTATGAAGTCTCCATTTTGTATCTGGATTTGCAATTTGCAAATCAGCGTCTAGTTTTGCCCATGCTAACATCTCACCACTGCCCATAAGAAAACCATCTTTATGGTTTTTGACTACTTCTACCCATCTTTCTTCCTCAAAATATGGAATACTCTCAGTAGCAAAAAGTGGATTATTACACCAAACTTGATTTTTTATTAACATTAGCTCCTTTGTAACATAATCTAGTATACCTGAGACAACATCTACGTGCCCCCCAATACTTATACAAGCTTCATCTTTATGACTTCTAGACATATGTCTAAATTGGGGCAAAACTTCTCTTAATACTAATTTGACTTCGTTTATTTCCTTCGTCAAAAATTCTTGATTAATATCTTTTCCAATAAGTTTTGAGAGATTTTTTAAAGCTTCAATAGTTCCATTTAGACCATATGGTCTGAAAAAAACATATTCAGTCGAATACTCTTTTTTTAGATATTCTGCACACTTAAGTCCCTCTTGTCTAAGCACTATATTTATATGTGCTTTTGACAAAGCTTCAATATCTTCTATATTAGTATTACTTGTTAAGATACAGTTAGCTTCTATACCAAAAGCACCTTTTAATATACGTTCTATCTCTGCAGCGTCTTCATGAAATCTAAAGATATCAGCACAAGAGCCTATTATGTTATAAGTTACATTTTCACTTTTTTTCATAGGTTTACTTAGCTTTTTTCCAAGAATAAACAAAGCTTCTTGAACACCTTCTGCTCCTTTGACTTCAAAACTACCATGTGAAAAAGGAATAAATTTTATACTTGGGTAATCAAGTTGTAACTCTTTTGCTAAAGCAAACAAATCTGTTCCAATTACTTGGGGTATAGATGAAGGTAATAAAAAGATTACTTTTGGATTATCTCTTTTTATCACATTTTCAACAGTATAATTTAGTTTATCTGTGTTTCCAAGGGAGATATCTGTCTCATCTATGTGTGTCGAATATAGTTTGCACATATCAGATATTCCACTTTGATTAAGTGTTTTTCCACTATAAAACATATGCCCCATACATCCAAATTCAATAAGTGATGCTCCTTTTATGCTTGATAAAGTCCATAATATACCCATTCTTCCAGAGGGAAGTGGTTTGAATCTATGCAGTCCCATTTTTGACCTCCTCTAGATTATTTAAAATTCTTTTTAATAATTTAATAGTTCTTTCATAAGCAACATAACCATAAAAATCAAACATATCTTTTACACATCTTAATCCTTTTGTATCATTTGGTAGATAACCAAAGTATAAGTCTGGTTTCAATTCTTTAATGAGTTCTAAATCACTATCTTCATTTCCAATTTTACATACATAGGGGTTATGACCTGTTTCTTTTATATCTTTAATAAAAATTTTATCGCTATTGTAAAACTCTTCTATATGTATAAGAAGTGGTTTCATTCCTAACTGTATAAAATAGGAAGTGAGTTGTAGAGGAAGATCAATTCTTAGAGCTAATACAAAAGTTAAACCTTTGACTAATTTTTTAATTTTTTCTTCTAAATAAAGAGCTTCTTCTCTTTGTTCTCTTAAGTGGTCTAAAAGATCTATTGAATACATAGATTTTATTTTTTCAAAAGATTGGTCTATTTCTGCCACTGAATAATAGTTATGAAGATCTACATAAGGAATATCAAATTTTTCCTTCATAGATATAGCTAGAGGAAAAGTATAGGGGGAAACAACTATATTAAGTGATCTTTTTGCCCCCAATTGAAAATCATATAGTGATGATTTTGGTCCAATAGCATGTGTATTTATACCATTTTTATTTAATACATGAAACAAATTAGCTAGGGGGACATGGTCTTCTTCTGGAGATCTTCCAAGGATATTAATTTCATTTAGTTTATAATCTTCATAAGTCATAAACTCAGTCATAGCTTCCATTGTTTTCCAAAATCCTGGTGGATAACTAATATGTTTAAATTGCCCTAACATAACATAAGTAATAGGACATGAAATCTCATCTTGAATTTCATAGACTATTCCTTCCAAATCTTCACCAATAAGTTCAGGTATGCAAGTGGCTATTAGAAGTATAGCTTTTGCCCCTTCTTTATCCATCTCTTTAATAGCTTCTATTATTCCTTCGCGAGCACCAAAAACAACTTCACTAGAATCCATAAGGTACAACCAACGAAGTTCACCATCTTGCCCATTAGGTTCAGGGCTAAATAATCTTGAATGTATAGTACATTCTTCCATACCAATAAGTAATGAGGACAAACCTTTTATATTTTCTGCCATTACAGTTGCGACTCTCATTGGACAATGGTTTCCAGGAGAGATAGCAGGTGATAAAAACTTAATTCCTTTATTACTTCTTATCTTTTCTAATTTATTTAGATGATTAAAGGTCATTATCTTGCCCTCCAAGTAAAATGTTCGCTAGTTTTTTGTATTCTTTAGTCATTTCTGAATGAGGAAAAGCTTCAACAACTGTTTTTCCAAGAGCTTCAGCTTCTTGTACTAGAGGATTTCTATCTATTTTAAATAATATTTCTGTATTCATCTCTTTAGCTGCTTTTTCTACTAGTTTCACTTCATCTACTATATTTTTACTATTCAAAATTAGTCCCTTTAGGCTTGCATAACCTCTTTTACCAAAAGTATTAATAGCATGACTTATATTACTAGCTGCATATAAAGACATCATTTCTCCAGATGTAACTATACATACTTCATCAGCATAATTGCCTCTAATAGGCATAGCAAAACCACCACAAACCACATCACCTAAAACATCATATAAAACAACATCTGGTTTATATACTTCATAAGCATCTAACTCTTTTAATTTTTCAAAAGCAGTAATAATCCCACGACCTGCACATCCAACACCAGGAACAGGACCACCAGCTTCTACACACAATACTCCTATATTACTTTCTGTTACCAAATCTTCTAGTTCTGCATCACCATATTTTTTTAGTCTATCTAAAACAGTTTCTATTCCTTTTCCATTAGTCAAATTTCTTGTTGAATCAGCTTTGGGATCACATCCAATTTGCAGAACTTTTAATCCCATAACAGACATAGCAGCAGCAATGTTTGATACAGTAGTAGATTTGCCTATTCCTCCCTTACCATATATTGCAATCTTTTTCATATATATACTCCTTAACCTTAATTTTTTATCAAATTATATGAAATGCAAATAGGTTTTTTGCTCTGTTTACAAATATCTATATTTGCATCTATATTAAAAGCTTCTTTCAAAACTTCTTTGTTCATAATAGTATGAGGGCATCCTTCTTTAACTATCTTTCCATCTTTCATAGCTATCATATAATGGGCAAACCTAGAAGCCAAATTTAAATCATGCAAAACCATAACTATAGTTGTTTGATGTTTGATATTTAAATCTTCTAATAACTCAAGTAACTCTAGCTGATATGACAAGTCTAAATAAGTAGTTGGTTCGTCTAAAAAGATTATATCTGTTTGCTGAGCAAGAGCCATAGCAATCCAAACTCTTTGCCTCTGACCACCTGACATATTTTCTATAGGTCTAAGTTGATATTCCTCTAATTTTGTCACTTTTAGAGCCCAATCTATTATTTTTTTATCTTCATCATTTATTTTTCCCCTTTTATTCCTATGGGGAAAACGTCCATAACTAACTAAGTCATAAACAGTTAAACCCTCTGGTCCCTGTGGACTTTGAGGTAATATAGCTAGTTTTTTTGCGATCTCTTTTGAAGAAATCTTCTTTAAATCTAAATCTTCTAAAAAAACATCTCCTTTTTTAATCTTTTTGATTCGTCCTAAACCCTTTAAGAGAGTAGATTTTCCACACCCATTAGGTCCAATAATTATAGATATTTTTCCCTTTGGAATCTCTATACTGAGATTATCTATGATTTTATTATTATTATAATTAATATCTATATCTTTCCCACATATGCTATTCATCTATATCCCCTTTTTGTTCTTTTTTAATAAATATAAAAAATACGGTGCTCCAATAATTGCAACCATTATTCCTGTTGGTATCTCTCTTGGAAGAAAAATGATTCGCCCTATAGTATCTGAAACTAAGAGAAGTAATGAACCAAGAGCTGCACTAGTAGGGATTAATATGTTATTTTTTGGTCCCACTAGTTTTTTTGCAAAATGTGGAGCAATTAGACCAATAAAAGCTATATTTCCACTGACTGCAACAGCACTTGCACTTAGAGCAACTGCTATAAATAACAAATTACGACGTTCTTTGTCTATATCTAAGCCTAAACTGATAGAGATATCATCACCAAGAGATAAAGTATCTAATATATTAGATTTTTTATATAAAATTGGGAATAAAATAATTACCCAGGGTAGAAGAGTTAAAACAAAAGTCCAGTTACTTCCCCATATACTTCCAGCTTGCCATGCTGAAACAAAGTCAAATTGGGTATCGTCTAGTTTGACTACTAATAAAGTAGTAAAAGAAACTATAAGAGCCTGTATTCCAATTCCAGTCATAATTAATCTAATACCACTTATATTCTCATCTTTTTTATATGACAAAATATACACAATAATTGCTGTTGAATAACTTCCTATAATTGCTAAAACTGGCAGAGTAAATATACTCCAAAATGATTTTGTACCAAAAACTAATACATAAATAAGTACACTTAAACCTGCTCCCGAATTGATTCCCAAAATCCCTGGTTCTGCAAGGGGATTTTTACTTATATTTTGTATGATTAAACCAGCTAAAGCCAGAGAACTACCTACAAGTATTGATAAAACAATACGTGGTAATCTAAAAGAAAATAAAATCAAATTTTCTTTTTTATTTCCTTGACCCATAATTGTATTTATAACTTGGTTAAAATTAAGTTTTATATAACCACTATTCATACTTATAAAAAAAGTAATAAGCAGTAAAGAGATGAGTGAAAGAAAAATAATAGTTTTTTTTAATTTGATTTTTTTCTTTTTCATTTCTATTTTTTTAATAGTATCCATCATTTGCTCCTTTCCCTCCTAATTAAATATAGTAAAAATGGAGCTCCGATTAATGAAATAATTGCACCTAAAGGAGTTTCAAAAGGTGGGTTCAAATTTTTTGCGCCAAAATCAGCAAAAACTAAGAGTAATCCTCCCAAAAGTCCACTAAAAGGAATTATATGTTGATAACTTCTACTCACCATATTCCTAACTATATGTGGAATTATTAATCCAACAAAAGCAATAGGTCCAACAACAGCAACCGAACTACCAGCCAGTATTAATACTGCTATAGTTGATAGGATATAAATTACTTCTACCCTAAGACCTAAACCCCTAGCAATTTCGTCTCCCAAATTAAGAATATTAATATATTTCCCCAAAAATAAACTTAAAATTATTCCAAATGTAATCCATATAAAAAGTATTTCTAGTTGATGCCAATTAACATTTGAAACAGCACCTATAGACCAAAAAACTAAGTTTTGTGATACTTCAAAATACATTGCTATTCCTTGACTGAGAGCCAAAAACATCATATTGATAGCTGCTCCAGCAAGAACCAATTTTAATGAGGATTCTTGTCCTTTGTAGGTAGAAGCAATACCATTAACCAAAATAGCTGCTAACATAGCTCCAGCAAATGCAAAAATTATTACAAAATTAAAAGAGTTTTTAGGAAAGAAACTAAAAGAAATAGCAAGAGCAAATGCCGAACCAGCATTTAGACCCATCAATCCCGAATCAGCAAGAGGATTTTTTGTTATTCCCTGCATAATAGCACCAGAAATAGCGAGAGCAGCCCCAACTAATGCACTTGATAAAACTCTAGGTATTCTGTAATCTACAATAATCAAATGTTTCATATTTTTTTTATCAAATGAATATATTATCTCCCTTAAATTTTCCACAAGAGAACCTTCTAAGTTATGAAAAACAGAGATTAATATTCCAAAGATTAAAATTATAAATGATAATAGATAATATCTAAGCAATTTAACCCTTTGATTTTTTACCTTAGATTTTATACTAATGTCCATCTTTCTCCCTTCATTTATATAAAAATCCCTGTATATCTTTTAGATAAATACAGGGACTCTATAATTTATAGTCAACTTAGACTTTTTATTTTAATAAATCTAAATACTTTTCTGCTGTAAGTTTCATTGAAATAGGTCCCATAGTATTTAATGAATTATCAAAGTAAATAATACGATTATTTTTTACAGCATCAAGATTATTCCACAAATCAAATTGTTCTTGAGATTTTATGAAAGCATCAGTAAGTTCAAAATACTCTTGGAATACAATATAATCTGGATTCATTTCTGCCATTCCTTCTAAAGAAATTGATTGGTAATCGTCTGGGTAAGTGTTTGGTTTTTTAAGATTAAAAGTATCATAATAATCTTTTGTCCCATATGTCATAAAAGTTTTTCCTCTAAAACGCATAAGTGCTACATTTTCTTCAACGTTAGTAATAGCTTCTTTAGTTTTAGCTATTGTATCTTCTGTTTCTTTTATGATTTTATTAGCTAAATCAACTTTATCGATTATTTCAGCAATAGCAAGTGTTTGTTCTTGCCAACTTGCAGAATAATCTATTAGAACAACTGGTGCAATTTGATTTAGTTGATCATATATTTTATCAACTCCTCCATGCCCCTTAAATGTTACTATTACGTCTGGATTAGAGTTAAGTATAGCTTCTAAATTTAATTCCCTAGCACTTCCTAAATCAATAATTTCTCCAGTTTCTCTATAATTTTTTAATGTTTCCCAACTTTCAACAGCTTTCATAGCATTTCCAATTGATGAACCTGCTGAAGCAATTGGTGGTGTTTCTAGAGCAAAAAAGTATTCAAGATAAAGTGAGTGCAGTACAGCAACTCTTTCAGGTTTTTTATCAATAGTCACTTGGTTTCCACCGGCATCTACAATAGTTTTTGGCCAGTTACTTTTATTTTTTGTTTCATTAGTTACTTCTTCTGTTTCTTTTGTGCCACAAGCAAAAAAGCTCATTGTTAGTAAAGTTAAAATAAGTAAAGTTAGTTTCTTCATCATTCCTCCATTCAAATATTTTGATAATAAAAGTTATCGAAAAAAGTATAACATAAAAAAACTTTCCTTTGAATGGATACATCTTGAAAAAATTATGTCAATTTCCTGAAAGATTTTCTAGCTAGTGAAGGAGATTCACCATAGATTTTTTTGAACATTTTGCTAAAATGAAGAGGGTCGTGATACCCTACACTTTCACCAATCTTCCCTATTGGAATATCTGTAGTAACAATAAGTTCTTTGGCTTTTGCAAATCTATATTTCAATAGATACTCTCCCGCACCTATACCTATGTTTTTGTTGAAAATATAAAATAAACGATTTTCATTTATACCAAATCCATGTGACAATTGACTTATACTAAAATTTTCCATGTAATTTTTATGTATATATCTTGAAATTTTTTCAAATAAAATTTTGTCACTTTGATTACTAATTGTATTAGCAGAGATAAAAACTTCTTCTAAGAGAGACCTAAAGATACGTTCTCTTTGAAAATTAGCTAAACTTCCTGGTTTGCTATAGACTTCCCACAACTCTTTTGCAAGTGTATCTATAAATGGATTTTGTCCAACTTCTATTTCAAAGTGTGATTTTTCCAAATTCAGATTATTTTCTCCTTTAATTTGGTATAAAACAGTTACATATTCCCAGTAACTTTTGCCCAAAACTTCTTTATCAAGATCCATATTAGCCCCGCCGTGTATAATACTACCTTTTTTTAAGATATAAGGAATTTTTTCAAAATGAAATTTTGCAGACCCCTTTAAGGGAAATACAAATCCAGGATAAGGAAGAGTTTTTTGACTACCTTTAGAACCAGGTTTGATTTTGGAGTAGTATGCTCCTTTGACACAAAAGGAAATTTTGCTAAATTCATCAATAAGTCTATTTATCTCCATAACTTCTCCTTTTAAAAATTTTGACTATCAAAATATATCATAACAAATTTATATGTAAATGATAAGTAAAAATAAATATAAATCAATAAAATAATTTATAGATAGATTTGAATTAACTAATTAAATTGATAAGTAAATAAGTGTTGTGTTGTATTAAATTAGTTATTATGCTAAAATAGAATGTAAATAAAAGTTTTTTAAGGAGGATTATGAAATCAGGTTTTATAGCTATGGTTGGTAGACCCAATGTTGGAAAGTCTACACTTACAAATAGATTAGTTGAAGAGAAGGTAGCAATAGTTTCAGACAAAGCAGGAACTACTAGAGATTGTATAAAAGGTATCCTTACAAAGGGTGAAACTCAATATATATTTGTTGATACTCCAGGTATCCACAAACCAAAACATCTACTTGGAGAACATATGACAAGTGTTGCCATTAGGACTTTAAAAGAAGTAGAAGTTATTATGTTCATACTTGATGGTACAAAAGAGATTAGTACTGGTGACCAGTTTGTTATGGATAAAATAATGGAAGCAAAAAATACACCGAGAATTGCTGTTATTAACAAAAGCGATTTGATATCGGATGAAGAAGTAGAAGCGAAAAAAGCAGAAATTGCCGAAAAACTTGGTGAATTTAATGAAATAATATTATTATCTGCACAATATGGAATAGGTGTAGAAAGATTATTAAAAGCAGCTGATCCATATTTATTAGATGGAATTATGTATTATCCAGATGATATGTATACAGATATGCCTATATACAGAATTATTACTGAGATAGTAAGAGAAAAAATCCTTGTTAGAACAAGAGATGAAATCCCTCACTCAGTAGCAATAGAGATTCTTAATGTTAAAAAAGGAAATGAAAAAACAAAAGATAAATATGATATTAATATTTATGTTGAGAGAAATTCACAAAAAGGTATTATTATTGGTGAAAAAGGTAGTTTATTAAAAGAAATAGGTACAGATGCTAGAAAAGATATAGAAAAATTATTAGGTAAACCAATATATCTTAATCTATGGGTTAAAGTAAAAGATAAATGGAGAAAGAAAAAACCTTTCTTAAAAGAATTAGGTTATCATATAGACGAAGAGTAGGAGTAATTATGGCAAGTAAATATAAGATTCTTGCACTGAGCGATGACCATATATTAAAGAAATACACTATTGAACAACTAAAATCTATGTTTAACGACATAGATTTTATTATATCTTGTGGTGATGTTTCTTATGATTATCTTGATTATGTTATGTCTGTTCTGAATAAACAGCTTATTTATGTCAATGGAAATCATGTATATGGAAAAAAAGCTGATTCAGGTGGAAGAAATATAGATATGAAAATAACAAAATTTGAAAATCTTAGAATACTTGGTATAGATGGTTCGAGAAGATATTCGGAAGGAGCCCATCAATATAGTGAGCTCGAGATGAAAGGGCGAATACTGGCTATGTTGCCCAAATTATTACTAGGTATAGATTTGGTTATAAGTCATTCACCACCAAGGTTTGTTCACGACAAAGAAGATAATGTCCATAGGGGATTTAGAATATTTAATGATTTGATAAAGTTTCTAAGACCAAAACTTTGGTTACATGGTCATATTCATCTAAAAGATCATAGAACAAAACAAGAAAGTATTGTTGGACCTACAAAAGTAGTTAATGTTTATGGTTACAAGATTATCGAAATAGAGGTGTAGCATGAGATACCATAGCAAATATGAAGCAAAAGAAGCATATAAAAAGTTTTGTAGAAGTAACAGAAGGTTTTTATTTTTAACAGATAAAAGTGAAGTTTTGAAAAATTTTGAAGATATACAAAAAGAGAACAAAGCTTATACTAGTGTATCTCTTGGTTTAAAAGAAGTACCTATTGGAAAAATAGTTGGTAGTGTACAGAAATATATGGATTTTGATAAAAACTTTGTTCCACTAAATAAAATTATAGAGCAACGTTGGTGCAATATTTATCTGGCTTTTTTAAATGATAAACCACTTCCTATAGTACAGCTTTATAAAATCAAAGAAGATTATTTTGTATATGACGGAAACCATAGAATATCAGTAGCAAACTATCTTAGATTTTCTACTATAGAAGCAGAAGTAACAGAATTTATGCCTTCATCAAATGAAAAAGATGAAGCTCTTTATAGAGAAAAGTTTGTTTTTGAGAAAGAATATAACTTAGATAACTTTGACTTTACAGAAGTGTATTTTTTTAGTCGTATAAAAAAAGAACTAAATGATTATGGAACTTATCTTGAAAAGGTAGAAAAAGTAGAAGATTTGACAAAAGACAAAAAAACTAAATTATGGCTAAATAGGTTATATAAAAATGCTTATAATATACTTTCTATAAATAATATGACTGAATACTTTAGAGATAGAACTCTGAGTGACATTTATATTTATTATTTGGATCATAAATATTATGAAAGTGAGAAAAGAGGATATAATCTCGGTTATTTTGAATCTATTATATCTTTTGTTAATACTATTAAAACTCATGAAAATAAATCTTTGGAAAATACAATAGTTTTGGATGAAGAAAGTATACAACTTTTAAGAAAATTGGATCAACTGGATTTTAGACAAAATAATAAAGATATTATGAAATACGATATACTTTTGGACCATTTTGGAAGTAAATATTATAGAAATACAAATTTACTCTATTTGATAAAAAAATATGGAGAAAAAAATGAGATAGAATCTTTTGAAAAAGCAAGTAAAAGATGGGCTGAAGAAGAACTAAATAGTACAATAGAAACCTTTTTCAAAAGAGCAAGTGTTTTAGATGAAAAATACAAAAATCTCTTAGAAGTTTTGTTAGAAGACAAAATAAAACTTTATTTTAGCATCGAAGCTTATGAGCATATTTATAAAATAAAGTATAAAGAAGAAAATTATGGAGGAATAGTTAATTATATATTAGATATTTTTATTCCTATTGGATCAAAACTGGATGACAAAATTCTTGTTAATAATATTGATGAATACTTTGATGTTTTTGAAAAATACAATTATCTTATAGAATATAATCCAAATATACCTATGGAAAAAGCTATAGAAGCTGTTAAAGAAGAGAAGAAAAAATCTTTCTATAATTATTATAAATACAGTAATTTTATATCTGACGATAGTCTTTTGGAATCACTTGGTAATAACCAACTTATAAAAGATAATGATGGATTTAAACTTTTGAAAAAAATAATTTTGAATTTTGGATACATGGATGATTATTCTAAAATTATAAAATTATATGAATATATAAATTATCATTTTGAAAAAGGTTATGACTTGATAAATGGAGAAAAAAAGATAATAAATGAAATAGAAGAACTTATAGCTTATGACGAAATAAATATTTATTATAAAAATAAAAGTTCTCTTGAGTTTATTAAAAAGAAAAAACAGATATCTTTTTTGGATATTTATATGGATATTTTAGATAGAATAAATCATCTGGGAAGTAGAATGGTAGAAGTAAATAAAATGGATATTACCAAAGAATTCCTAGTAAACCACTTGCAATAAACCTAGTTATGTGCTGGGTTTATTTTTATTTTGTATTTTTTTTAAAAAACTCAGAGCTCTGTAACGCTTTATATCAAAAGGGTATAGAAGGGGTAAAAATATTTTTTATTTTTAAGAAAAAATCTATTGACTCTGTAGGAATAATATGGTATAAATTATTAAACACAGTAAAGCGATAGGAAAACTAAAAAATTATACTTCTTGACTCTTTATTATTGCTATGTTAATATAAAATAAAAACCTAGCATACAAGTCGGAAAAGAGGTAATTATGATTTCAACAAAAAGCAGATATGGAATAAGAGCTCTATTATACATAACTTTAAAAGGCGATAAAAGTAAAACAGCCATTAAAGAAATAGCTGAAAAAGAGGATATATCAGGAAGGTATTTGGAACAAATTTTTTCTGTACTTAAACAAGGTGGTATAGTTAAAAGTGTAAAAGGTGCTGGCGGTGGATATATGCTTGCTAGAGAAGCTGAGAAAATAAATGTAAAAGAGATAGTAGAACTATTAGAAAAAGATATATACTGTGAAATTGAAAATGTTAAAGATACAGCAAGTTTGGAACATACACTAAATGAACAACTTTGGAAAGAATATAACAAAGTTTTAAGTAATTATTTAGAAAGTATTAATCTGAAAAAATTAGCTGTTAAACACAAAGAAAATCAAGTATTTATGTATTATATTTAAAAAAATCAAGGGGGAAAAAAGATGGCAAAGATTTATAATAATATTTTAGATTTAGTAGGAAACACACCAATAGTAAAATTAGGAGCTTTGAATAATACTCAAGCAGAAGTATATGTAAAACTAGAATCATTTAATCCAGGTGGATCAGTAAAAGACAGAATTGCTAAAAATATGATTTTAGATGCAGAAGAAAAGGGATTATTAAATAAAGATTCAGTAATCATTGAGCCAACAAGTGGAAATACAGGAGTAGGGCTTGCTATGGTAGCAGCTGCTAGAGGATACAAATTGATACTTGTAATGCCAGATACAATGAGTATTGAAAGAAGAGCTTTAGTACAAGCATATGGAGCAGAGTTAGTACTAACTCCAGGAGCACAAGGAATGAAAGGTGCAATAAATAAAGCCGAAGAGTTAAAAGCAGAACATGGAAATGCAGTTATTTTACAACAATTTGAAAATCCTGCTAACCCAGATGCTCATAGAAAATCAACAGGTTTAGAGATTGCAGAAGCTTTTGCTGATGGTCTTGATTATTTCGTAACTGGTGTAGGAACTGGTGGAAGTGCAACTGGTACAGGAGAAGTAATAAAAGAAAAAATACCAGGTGTAAAAGTAGCAGTAGTTGAGCCAGTAGGATCACCTGTGTTATCTGGTGGAAACCCAGGACCACACAAAATCCAAGGAATTGGAGCAGGGTTCATACCAGGTGTTTTAAATACTGGAGTTTATGATGAAATTGTAAAAGTAGAAAATGAAGATGCATTTGCTAGAACAAAAGAAATTGCTAGAAAAGAAGGAATCTTAGTAGGAATATCTTCTGGAGCTGCATTACAAGCAGGACTTGAAATTGCTGCTAGACCAGAAAATGCTGGTAAAAAAATTCTTATTTTCTTAATGGATACAGGAGAAAGATACTTATCAACTGGAATCTTTAATGACTAATAATAAATAATATTTATATATAAGAGTGGTTTTAGAATCACTCTTTTTATATGTTAAAAATCTATATAATTATTTTTTACCTTGTTTTTTATATTATTTGATTATATATTTTATTTAGAGGTGAT
>CAZHXU010000039.1:0-19099 GCA_964536535.1 uncultured Fusobacteriaceae bacterium | reverse complement strand
TGTTATTTATATTTTTTCTCTTAATTAGTGAAGTTTTTTCAAAAAGTGCAGGCGAGTTTGTTATCGAACCAAAAGTAGGAGTTAATATTAACTTAACTCTTGATTATGAACTTCTAAATATTGAAGCAATCCGATTCTTTGGAGCAGAATTTTATTACAAACCAACTAACCGTTTAGATACAGGTATAGGTATTCTTTATAATAAAGTAGAAACTACTAAAAATGATACACCTACTGACCCTGTTAGAAAAGTCGAACGTATGCCTATTTATTTTGCTCTAAAGGCACACTTAGGAAATGATTGGTATATAAATCCATATTTAAAATTTATTGCTGGATATCAAATAATACTAGACTCTGATTTTGAAGGTCTAGAAAATGGTCAACTTTATGCAATAGGACTTGGTTTGGACATAGTCGATTTCACATTGGAAGGTAGCGTTAATGTAGAAGAAAATGAAGGGAATAGTGAGTTTAGAGGAGCAATTGGATTTTCACTAGCATTAGGTTATAGATTCTAATTTTACTTAGATATAAAATAAAAGGACTAGTCCAACTAGTCCTTTTCATCTATCTATTCACCTTTTTCATAATCATATTTTTTAAAATTGATTTTAAAGAATATTGAGAATAAAGCTGGTATTACTCCAAGTGTTAATAGTGTTGCAAAAACTAATCCAAATATAAGACTTACTGCCATAGATTCAAATAGTTTTCCACCAAATAACCATAAAGGTATAAGCCCACATAGTGTTGTTGCAGTTGTAAGTAAGATTGGTCTCAATCTTTTTTGTGCAGCAACTACTATTGCATGTGTTTGTGGTAGTCCATTTTCATTTACTTCTACATCTATCTGATCCAAAAGTACAATTGCATTATTAACTACTATACCTGATAAAGATACTAGGGCAATAAGTGGTGTAAATCCAAACGGATAACCTGTTACAAGTAAACCTATACTTACTCCCAAGATACCTAGAGGTATTGTTAAGAATATAATAATAGGTTTTTTTATTGAGTTAAATTGTGCTACTAATAATAGGAACATAATCAACCCTGCTGCAGGTAATTTTGAAGCAAGTGAAGCTTGTGAATCTGATGAACTTTCCATCTCTCCACCAATCTCAAACTTGTAGAAAGTACCTTCTCTATTTTGGAAAGTAGAACCTATTTTTCTTACTTTTCCACCTTTTTCACTTTCCCATTCTTCCATTTTATCTTGTAACCATGGAACCATTATTTTGTTTACTTCATTTGCTGTAGCTTCTCCTACTAATTCTGCTTGCACAATGATAGTATATATTCTATCTCTTTTATAAACTAAACCATACTCGTGATCTAGAGTAATTTTTGCAATTTGGCTTAATGGTACTGATTCTCCTGTAGCTCTAGAGTGTATCTTTACTGTTTCTAACTTTTCTACATCTTCTCTATATGCTTCAGTTGTTCTCAGAACAATTGGAATAGATTTTTTAATTGCATCTCCAATAGGTTCTCTATATACTCCAATATTTAATCCACCCAAAATAGCTTCAAGTCCTTGTCCCACTTCTTCACTATTAAGACCCGATTGTCTTACTTTTTCTTGATCAACTTCTATAGATAACTTTCTTATTGGAAGTTTCCAGTTATCAGTTATCTCTTTAGCTTCTGGTATAGTTCTCAGTTTATTTTTAACTTCTTCTACTTTTGAGAATAAATCCTCTAAGTTATCTCCAGAAAGTCTATATTCAATAGGTTTTTCTGTACTTACTCCTCCACCCATTATATCTGATACTATTTCGATTCCTGGGAACTTATCTTTTACGTAGGTATCTATATCTAATGCCATTTCTTCTATTATTTCATAGTTTGTTACATTATATAAAAGATACGCGTACTCAGGCAACCTTGCTTCTGGTCCATAAGCAAGTATATATCTAGGTGCTCCACCACCTATAAATGATCCCCAGTTCAAAACTCCATTTTTTTCATATTTTCTAGCAGTTCCACCAGAAAACATATTTGTAAAGAATCCAACTGGTACTTGTTTATCTTCTACTTGATAGTTCTCAGCAACATATTGGTCAAGAATCTTAATTACACCTTCTGTACTTTTTATATCGCTACCTTTAGGAAGTCTAACTGTTGTTCTCATAATTACTTGGTCACTATCTGGCATAAATTGTTTTTCCGTTAAACCAAATAACAACATTCCAAATATGAATAAACCTAATGCAGCTAATGCTGAGATAAATTTATATTTTAATACTTTGATTAGTCCCGCTCTATAAAGACTGTATAACTTAGTATTGTATGATTCTTCTTTTACATCTACTTTCAAGAACAAATAACAAAGTAAAGGTATAAGAGTCATTGCAATTACCCATGATGAAAGTAGTGTTATTACTACAACTTTAGACATAGGCCCAAGATATTCTCCAACAGCTTCTTCTATAAGGAATATAGGAGAAAATGCTGCAACTGTTGTTAATGAAGATATAAGTAAAGGTATCTTCAAACTAGTAGCACTTTGTACACAAGCATCCCATCTTGATTTACCATTTTCTAACTCTACCATTATACTCTCTGCCATAACTATAGCATTATCTACAAGCATTCCAAGAGCGATTATAAGCCCTGCAAGTGATATTTGGTCTAAATTAACTCCAAATTTTGGCATGATTACAAATGTAAGAGCAATAGATGTTGGAATAAGACTGGCTACTATAAGCCCCGTTCTAAATCCTAATGCAATAAACATTACTGCAAGTACTGTAACTATTGACTGTGCTAAATTACTTACAAAAGAGTTTACTTTATCAAGTACTCTTCTAGGTGAGTAAGCTATAAAGTCAAAGTTTACTCCTATTGGATATGTTTCTTCATACCTTGTAATAAGTTCTGCTACATTTTTTCCAAGTTTAGTATCATCAGCACCATCTTTTAATGATACTGCTACTGCTACTGCTTCTTGTCCATTAAATCTTGTAATATATGTTGCAGGATCTACATATCCTCTTTCTATACTTGCTATATCACGTAGATATAATATTTCATTACTTCCAGGAATATTGATTACTGTAGAACCTATTTCTTCTACACTAAGATAATCTCCTGTTGCAGTTACATTCATTCTATCATTAGATATTTTGATACTTCCAGCATCTATTACTTTATTTCTAGAGTTTATACTAGAAATAATATCTGTTGGAGTAAGTCCCATAGCAGCAATTTTACTATTATCAAAGTTTATATAAACTCTTTCGTCTTGAACTCCATATAAATGAACTTTCCCTGCTTCATCTACTTTTTTTAGTATCTGGTCTCTAAGGTCATTTGCTATATTAGCAAGTTCTCTAGATGAATATCCATCTGCAGTTACCATTATAACTGTACCAAATACATCTCCAAATTCATCATTAACTATTGGTCCTATGACACCACTTGGCATCTTAGGAGCTGCTTCATACTGCATCTTTTTTCTAACTTTTTCCCAAATAGGTGCAAGATCTCTATATTTTGCTTCTATTTGAACATATGTTGTTGCCATTCCAGGCAAGTTTTTTGTTTCAACAAACTTTAATTCTTCAATATCCTGTACTATCTCTTCAATAGGGTCACTTACTAACTCAGCCATTTGCATAGCTGTAGCACCAGGCCACATTGTACTTATAACCGCTGTTTTTATTTGATATGGAGGATCTTCTCCTTTTTCTATACTTCCATAAGACATAACACCAGCAACTATAATTAAGGCATAAAGTATTAAAGTAGTAATATGATTCTTAATCGATAGTTCTGTTACATTCATCTACTTTTCCTCCTTAGCAGGTACTTTAACCTTTAATCCTTCATATACTTGGTTTATTCCAGAAGTTAGAACATGTTCTCCACTTCTAAGTCCTTTTGTTATTTCTACACCTTTTCCTGTTACTTCTCCAACTTCTACTACTCTCTTTTTAATTTCACCCATACCATCTTCCAAGTTTTCTATAGTGAACAAATAATATTCTCCACTTGGTTCTCTATTAACTACATTAAGAGGTACTAAAATTACATCTTCTTCTACATTAAGTCTAAAATTGAATTTAGCATCTGCTGACATTCCTGGTCTTACTCTATTATCATCAGTTTCTATTCTTACTTTTACTGGATAAGTATTCCCAAAACCTGTACTTGTAAGTCCAATTTCTACTACACTTCCTTTAAAAATAGTATTTGATATAGCTTTTACTTCTACATCTACACTGTCTCCTATTTTAAGTTGTCCAATAAGTGACTCAGGTACAAATAATTCTGCATTAAGTCCTTTATCTAAACTAAGTGTATAAACAGGTGTTCCACCATTTACTATTTCATTTACTTCTGAATCTTCACTTACTATATATCCATCTGCTGGAGCAATAAGTGTTGTATATGATAGTTGTAATTTATTATATTCAACGTCTTTTTCTATTGCTTTTATATTTGCTTCACTTGCTTTTTTATTAGCTTCTGCTTCTGTAAGTTTTGTTTTAGCAGCTTCTAATTTTGCTTTACCTTGTTCTAGACTTGCTTCCATAGATACTTTTTGAGCTTTAGCTCTATCATATTCTTCCTTAGATACATTATCATTTAAGAATAATCTTTCGTATCTTTCAAAATCTGCAATTGCTTTATCTAAGTTTGCTTCTATATTTTTTATCTCTGCATTAGCATTTGCTATACCTGATTTTGCTTCTGCAATTCTTGCTTCTGCTTGATAGTATCCTGCTTGTGCATTTTCAAGGTTTGCTTTACTTGCTTCATATTTTACTTGATAATCTTTCATATCAAGTTTTGCAAGTTCTTGACCTTTTTTTACTGTTTGTCCAAGTGAAACGAACTTTTCTTCTATAGTTCCTGCTACTCTAAATCCAAGTTTTGATTCTTGAGCAGCTTTTATTGTAGCACTAAATACTCTATCTACTTCTCCACTGTCTTTTCTGATTATCATATATTTTGCTGGTCTAACAATATCTTCTTTTACTTCTATATCTTTACTCTTACCACACGATATTAATATAGACATTATAGCTGTAATTACTAACCATTTTTTCATCTATTCTCTTCCCTCCTTGAAGACTTGGTATCTCTCAAACAATCCATTTATTTCTTCCTCTGAAAGTTCATTATAATAGATACCTATTTGTCTTTCTACTTCAAATTTTTTCTTTAAGAAGTCGTATTTTGAACTTACTTCTTGTTCTTCAGCAGCTATTGCGTTTGTTCTAGCATCTAATAATGCAATTATACTTGTAGTTCCACTTGCATAATTATCTGTAACTAAATCAAGATTTTTTCTTGCTGCTTCTGCTGCTTTTTTTCTATTTAAAACATCTGAATATTTTGCTGCTAATTCATTTAATAAATTAAGTGTTTGTTGCTCATATGCTGCTTTTTGACTTTCTAACTGTAGCATAACTATTTCTAATTCTTTTTCTTTTTGATTTCTTTCATATCTAAGGTCTCCACCTTCATAAAGTGGTAAAGTAACACTAAGACCAATTCTCCACTCATCTTCTGCTTCTACTTTTCCTCCTGCGTAGTTGTCTCCAACTCCCCAAGGATCTAACAAATCAAGTGAATAATCTGCAAGGAATGCTACTTCTGGGCTATACATACTTCTTTTTTTATTTTTTACTTCTCTTTCTTTTACTTTTAATAATTCTTCTGTTGCTTTTATATCTGGAGAAAGAGCCATTCCTTCTTGAACTACAAAAGCTTTAATAAGTTCAAATTCCCATGGGTTTGATAATGATTCTGTTGCTTTTTCATCTTTCCCCATTAATATATTATCATTTGAAGCTAAATCTTCGTATTTATATTTGTTATTAATATTTACATTTAATATTCTATTCAAATTCATTTTAGTATTCTCAACCAAAGTACTTGCATTAACTAAGTCAGATTGTGTTTTTGCCAGTTCCGATTCAAATCTATAAACATCACTAGAATCACTAATTCCAACATCTCTTCTAGTTTTCGCTAAGTTCAAATATTCTTTTACTAAGTCATAACCATTAACATAGATGTTTTTAAAAGCTTCTGCTTGTAAAATATTTAAATATGCTACTGAAGTTTCATAAACAGTATCTAACTCTTGACTTCTCAAATCATATTCACCTTTTGTATACAAACCTTCATATATCTCTACACCTGCATTTGCATCTTCATTAAAGATAACTTGTTTCAAACTAATTCCAGCTTTAACTTCATTTTTGGCTGTTGTAGGTGATCTATTAGCACTTGCATCATCTAACATATTGTATGTACCATAAGCATTAAGATTTGGTCTTCTTACTGATTTAGCACTTTTATACTCTTCTTCTGTTTTCTCAAGAGTTAATTCTTGCACTCTTTTATTTATGTTATTTTCAAGTGTTAATTCTACTGCTTGCTCATAAGTTAATAACTCAAATGTTTCTTTTGTAAAATCTACAACTTTTGCATTTTGTGTTATTTCTTGTGGTAACCAAAAACTATTTTTTCTTGCAAGACCACTATTTATGATTAATTGTCCTGAAACTTTTCCAATATTTACTGGAGTTTCAGACAATTTTTGTCCTTCTAAATAATTTTCCAAATTAAGTGCACTTCTTCTAATTCTTCTTCTATATTCTTCACTAGCATCATAAGCAAGTAATATATCTTCTTTTAAGTTTTGTGATAATAAAAAGGTAAATGTAATTATTTTATTATCATTTGCATATTGAAGGATTTCTTTTTTTATCTCTTCATCTTTGTTCATAATAGTTCCAAGATATATTAAATCTACACCTTCAAGTTTAGTTTGAATATCAGTGTCATCAATAGCTACTTCTACTACTTCTACTCCACCACTTCCTAAACCTTTTATATATTCTTCTAACAATTTAGGTGCAAATACTCTTGTTTCTTTAGAGTGTACATATCCGATTTTTTTCATATTATGTACTTCTTTTACTTCATCCAAATCTCCAGCAGCACCTAAACCTGTTTTATCACTATAAATATAGTTAAGATTTTCTATACCGCTTCCACCTTCTCTATCTTCATCTGTAAGGATAAATGGTGCCAATACAGGTTTTGAATAACCAGTATCATTTTTTATTGCATAATAACTAGCTATTATTCCCATATTAAGTATTACATCAACATCGGGATTTTGTAATAACTGTTCATATGCAAGTTTCATTTCTTCTTCTGTTCCCACTTCTATCTGGTTATTTTCACTAAAAGTAACATTATACTTACTCTTTAACAAATCTACAAATTCCTTTTGATAATAATTTGGATCGTCTGCTAAAAACAATTTTTCAGTGAAGATAACTCCTATTTCTACATCTTTTTTTTCTCTACCAAAAGCAAAAGTAGATATTAAAATTAATAGAATAACTATCTTATCTCTCATCGATTTTCCCCTCTCTCTTTTTTTAATATTAATCAATCTTATTATACACTAATTTTCTCCATTTTTTTAGATAATAATAATAAAAAAATTGTTATTTTAATTCTTTCTCTTGATTTCATTGCTGTTATATATTAGCAATTTTCGGTATTTTTAAATAGTCTAAGAATTGGACATTCAAGAAAAGGACACAAAACTAATATATAATAATAAAAAGAACAAAAAATAATAAAGGAGTTTTATGAAAAAAGATATTTTTGCCTTAGTTGCACAGTTAAATAAAGAAATCGATTTTTTCACAAAATCATCACTACATAATATTAATCTTACCAAAATGGAAGTCATTTACCTTTTATATTTATCAAATAATGAAGGAATAAATCAGTACAGCATTGCAAAATATTATAATACTTCTCGTAAACTTATTGGAGCTCATATTAATTCCCTTGAAAATAAAGGGTATATAAAAAAAGTTCAAGATGGTCGTTGTAAGAATCTTTTCCTATCTAAATTAGGAAGACAAAAAGTAGAAGAATTATTAGAAAAAAGAAATGAACTTAATTCTTTTATTCCTATGAATAAGGCTGATGTTGATAGAGTAAAAAATGATTTGTCAAAATTAATTAATGTTTTTCAAAATATAAATAATCGAGATAATCTCTATAGAATAGACTAATTTTAAAGGTTTTTCACCTTTTTTTCCTCTTTTTTCTGCTAATTTTCCAATTTTATTTCATTAAAGACTCATTTCCCTATACTCTTGTTGAATATACTTTAAAAATTGTGGTAGTATAGTACAAAGGAAATCTTGTTTTTTTTAGTATATAGTTAGGAGGAATAATTATGATTTACTTTTTAATTGCAGGTATAATTCTCATTATAATTGAGATTCTTACACCAGGGATATTTTTCTTCTTAGCATTAGGACTAGCTACTATTCTAACTGCTCCTATTTACCAATGGACAGGCAATCTTAGTCTAGCAGTTTTTTCTATAGCTATAATAACGTCTATTATTTATTTAATAATAAAAAAATTAAATTTATTTAGACCACCAAAAGAATATCACAGTAATATAGATTCATATATTGGGAAAACTGCAATAATTCAAGAAAAAATTGAAGAAAAAAAATACAGAGTTAAAGTATTTTCTGAAATTTGGACTGCTGAATCAAATGAAGACCTCATTGTAGGAGATATCTGTGAAATTAGAGGTAGAAGGGCTAATACATTAATTATCTCCAAGAAATAAGGAGGAATTTATGGAAAAAGAATTTAAAACTTGTTGTGGAAAGCCAAAATATGGCGCACACTTACATAAAAGTGGCGTCAATTTTGGCATTTTTTCTCGTAATGCTAGAGAAGTTTTTCTTGAAATTTTCGAAAATTTTTATGATGAAGAACCATTAGTAAAATTCAAGCTAGACCCTAAAAAAAATAAAACTGGTGATGTGTGGCACATCTTTGTAGAAGGTATAAAAAGTGGTATGTACTATGGATACAGAATAAATGGTCCCTATAGACCAGAAGATGGTCATAGATTTAATATAAACAAATTATTAATAGATCCTTATGCAAAAGCTATTTCGGGTATGTTTAATTTTGAAAATGAAGCAATTTATTGTTATGAAAAAGGTTGTTCAGACGACCTAAGTTTTTCTGAATTAGACTCGGGTAAATACGTCAAAGGAATTATTATAGACGATAGCCAATATGACTGGGAAGAAGATACACATCCAAGAATCCCTTTTAGAGATACTATTATTTACGAGATGCATATTAGCTTATTTACTATGAATAAAAATAGTGGTGTTTCAAATAGGGGAACATACGAAGGAGTTATAGAGAAAGTAAACCATCTCAAAGAACTTGGTGTTACTGCTGTGGAGCTCTTGCCTATTTTTGAATTTAATAAAAATGAATTAATTACTACAAACCCTCTTACTGGCGAATTACTTCGTAATGTTTGGGGATATAATCCTATTGGATTTTTTGCACCAACAGGAAATTATATAAAAGGTGAACAGAGTTTGGGAATGAGAGTTGGTTCTCAAGTTTTTGAATTTAAAGATTTTGTTAAAGCTCTTCATAAAGAAGGAATAGAGGTTATTTTAGATGTTGTTTATAACCATACTGGTGAAGGAAACGAACATGGTCCTACACTTAGTTTTAAAGGTTTTGATAACTCTATCTATTATATTTTAGAACAAAACAAAAGATTTTATGCTAATTATTCTGGAACAGGTAATACTTTTAATTGTAGTCATACTGTTGTAAAAGAATTAGTTGTTGATAGTTTAAGATATTGGGTTACAGAAATGCACGTAGATGGATTTAGATTTGACCTTGCAGCAATCTTGGGACGTGACTCTACAGGTAGGTGGATAGGAGACCTTAGTTTATTAAAAGATTTAGCCGATGACCCTATACTTAGTGGAAGTAAACTAATTGCCGAAGGATGGGACGCTGCTGGCGGGTATTATGTTGGTGAATTTCCAGTTGGTTGGGCTGAATGGAATGGAAAATATAGAGATACTGTAAGAAAATTTGTCAAAGGTGATATGGGGCAAGTTAAAGATTTGGCTACTAGATTAGTTGGTTCACCTGATTTATTTAGAAAATTTGGTAGAAAACCATATCATAGTATAAATTTTATTACTGCTCATGATGGTTTTACCCTTTGGGATCTTGTAAGTTATAATGAAAAGCATAATTACCAAAATGGTGAAAATAATAGAGACGGAGCTAATGACAACTATTCTTGGAATCATGGTGTCGAAGGTGAAACAAGAGATATTGAAATAATAAAACTTAGAAAAAGACAAATGAAAAATTTTATTGTTATTTTACTCTTAAGCCAAGGTGTACCTATGTTACTTATGGGTGATGAAATGGCTCGAACTCAAGGTGGAAATAACAATGCTTATTGTCAAGATACTAAACTTAACTGGATTGACTGGTCTAGATTAGATAAATTTTCAGATATATTTAGATTTTTCAAAAATATGATTGCTTTTAGGAAAAAACATCATTCTCTTAAAAGAGCACATTTTTTCACTGATAAAGACCTTAGTGGTAATGGAATATCTGATATTACTTGGCATGGTACAAAAGTTAATGAGCCTGATTGGAACGACTGGTCAACAACACTTGCTTTTATGATTAGTGGTCAAGATTTTGTTGATAAAGAAACTCCAAAAGATAATGATATTTATGTTGCACTTAACTCCCACTGGGAACCTCTTCATTTTGAACTGCCACAAATACCAGGGAAAAAATGGTATAGAGTAGTGGATACTTATTTAGACAACGGGCATGACTTTTTGGAAGAAGAAGTAGAAGTTAAAGGAAAAAAATACTTAGTTATGGATAGGAGTGCTATTATCTTTATCTCTAAAGAAAAAAAATAATTTATTAAATAATTAAGGACTAATTCAAATTTGAATTAGTCCTCTTTTTTATTCTTCTACTTCTCTCTTCCTATACAATTTATAAAAATAATTAATACCATAAACTGTAAAAACAACAAAAAGAATTAGAACTACGCTATACAAACTACTAAGATTTTTATTAAGAGCTAATTCACCTGTTAACAAAGCTAAAGCATTGTTTAAAAAATGAATAAACATAGCTGGATATATAGAACCTGTTTTATAAACTACAAAAGCAAAAAATATTCCTAATATTCCTGTTGTTAATATTTTTGCTGGATATAGATGAAAAGCTCCAAATAATAATCCACTTATAATTATTGCTTTTTTCACACCTATTTTTTTTTCTAAAGAACCATAAATAAGTCCTCTAAATAATAACTCTTCACATATTGCTGGAGCAAGAGATATAGCTACTAATTTTTCTATTATACTCGTATCTCCTAAAAACTCTTCTAAGATTTTTAGACTCTCTAATGACCCTGGGAAAATTACGTTTTGAAGGTAATTATACAGTACCATTATTAAAAAGCCTACAGCCCATATCCCCACTGCATCTAAGTATTTTTTGCTCTCTACTTTTTTTAGTTTAAAGATAGAAAAATCTATATTTAATGTATAAACTAGGAGGAGAGGGGGTAGAAGGATTAATATCACTTGAGTTAAAAATACACCTAGTATTAAAAATTTGCTTTGTAATATTCCTCCAAATATAACAAGTACAAACATTAAAAATATATATAATAAAATCACTTCACTTACTTCTAAACTAGTTCTTTTACTTTCTTTAATTCTCCTAAGTGAAAAATTAAAACCTTTTTCTTCAGAAAATAATATTGTTTCTGACTGGAATAACTTTGCAAATATTATCATTGAAACTATAGATACACCTAGATTTACAATAAAAACTATCAAAAATGAACTAAGTAAAAATCCTTCTAATGCAATTAATTTCATCAATAAAAAAACATTTACTATAGGAGTATAAGTAAGTAAACCTTCCAAGTTCCATCCAGGACTCATTACAAAATATATTGGTAAAAGTATTATTAATGTTAATGGAGAAGCATAACTTTGAGCTTCTTTATAATCTTTTGCCATTATTCCTACCAAAAGTGAAACTCCACTTATAAAAAATAAAATTGGTATCATTGATACTAACATTGTAATTAAAAATGGCATAGACAAACTTTCTGCAACAAATTCTTTTAATTCTGGTGCATAAAACATTCCTGCAAACAATGTAATCCCCAGAGATACAACATTTACCATAAGACCTACCATTCCAAATGAAACAGTTGCAAATAATTTAGCAAGTAATATTTCTTCTTTTTTTACTGGCAAAGTCATAAGGGTCTCAAGTGTTTTTCTCTCTTTTTCTCCAGAAGTCAAATCAAGTGCTGAATACAAACAACCTAAAAAGATTGGAATAATAAGAAAAAGTGGCAAAATCATAGCTATAATACTTCTACCCTCTTTTCCTTCCTTAGATATACTTTCTTTCTCAACTTGGATTATATCAAGAATTTCTATATTAATATTTTTTTCAGCCAGATATTCTTCTTGTTTTTCTCTCTTGTATTCTCTAGCAAATTCTTCAAACCTATCTATTGCTTTTTTCCCATTTTCTCTGGCACTATCATAATAAACTACAAACTTTATCTTTTCCCCTTCTACTTCTTTTTTTAAATAGATTTCTAGTTTACCATTATTAATTTCATCTTCATAATTATCACTTTCTACCACCAAAAATTCTTCGTTATTTTTCATTTTTTCAATTATTTCTTCATCTATTCCCTCTTCAAAAGCTACTCTACTTTTTATTTCTTCTATATTATCTTGACCTTTTATTGTTAGTAATGAACTAACAGCAATTATTGTAGGATAAAGAACTAGAGGGAAAACTATAGACATCATTACCGTTTTTTTATCTCTAAATAATTCTTTTAATTCTTTTTTAAAGATACTATAGATTTTTTTCATTTTTCCCCTCCTCTACTTCATTTATATAACTAAGAAATATTTCTCTCAAATTATCTCCTCTCCCTTTGTTTTTATAGTTAGAAAGAGTATCTATATCAAGTATTTTCCCCTTATGAAAAAGAGCTATTCTATCACACAAATATTCAGCTTCTTCCATGTAATGGGTAGAAAATACAATTGTTTTTCCTTCTCTACTTTTTTCTTTTATAAATTCAATAATAGCTTTACTTGTAATAATATCTAAGCCTAAAGTAGGTTCATCTAATATATAAATATCTGCGTCATTTATCATTGTTCTTGCTAAACTTGTTTTTTGCTTTTGACCAGTACTTAATTTACCTATTTGTTTATCTTTAAATTCATTCATTGCCAGTTTTTCAAAAAGATCAGTTTTCCTTTCAGATATTGTTTTTTTATCTATTTCATACAATTCTCCAAAATAATCTAACAATTCATTTGGGCTTAATTTTTCATATAATTTGGTATTTTCAGATAAAAAACTTATTCTTTTCTTAAATTCATCTAAATTGTCTTTCAAACTTCTACCTTCAATAAATACTCCTCCACTAGATGGTTCAAGTGTATTTATTAACATTCTCAAAAGTGTAGTTTTCCCCGCACCATTTGGTCCCAAAAGACCAAATACTTCACCTTTATTTATTTCAAAAGAGTTTTTTTCTACTGCATAAAACTCTCCTTTATCTTTTTCCCAAAATTTTTTAGATATTTCTTCTACTCTTAACATCTTCCCTCCTTATATCTATTCTTTTAATTTTTCCAAGATTCCCCTAAGTATATTTTCTAAAACCTCTAAAATTTATAGATATTCTTTATTCTTCTTCATCTTCTAATTCTTTTTTCATTTTGTATTCATAATAAAGTGTTCCGCCATATATTGATGATAATGTCAGTGTTCCTCCAATAAGTCCACCTATAAAAGCACTAGGTCCATTTATAGCTGCAAGAACTACTCCAATAACTAATCCTACAAGAGAAAAAGTTAATATATATTTTTTCTTTTGTTTAGTTGTATATCTACTAGGAGTCAAAACATTCTTTTTTATAAGTATATATACATACCAAAGTAAAATTACTGCAAAAGCTAAGTCAAAATAATCAAAGTTTTTAGTCATAATATTAAACCACATTCTTACAACAGTTAAGTAAGACATTATATTAAAAGCTATAAATCCATATTTATGTTTTATCTCCACTTCCCTTTCATCACTATACTCATCTGATATACCCAAAAACAATAACTTCAAATACTTTTTCATATTCCCTCCTATTAATAGCTTTTATAGTAACTATTATCAACTTCTATAAACGATTAGTATCATGTATCATCTACTTTTATTTCCAAATAAATCTTCTCTAATTTATATATCACTCTCTCTAATAAGCCCTTAAGCTATATCTTCTACATCTTTTCTTCCTAATTTTATTGCATATATTATGGAAACTATAATTCCAAAACTTATTATAAGCCTATCACTATTATTAAAACTATTATTTTTTACAAAATTAACTAATGGAACTAATAAAAATCCTATAGCTAAAGGGATTACTCTATAAGTTATCTTCCTTCTTTTACTAAAGTTTATTGGTGACATTGCACCAACACCTATCCTATGAGCTTTTATAAAAACTACTACAATAATTAGACCAAATGCTACTTCCAATACTCCAGTTCTATACCCCTTCAAATGATTAGTAACAAAATTAATTAAAAATGCTAAAGTTACCATATCAAAAGCTCTTGCTTTTAATTTGTTCATTTCAGCTTCTACCCTCTCATCTGTACCATCCCTGCTTATACCAAACACTATCAAATTAAAATAATCCTTTATTTTTTCTAACATCCTAATCCCCTTTCACTTTTTTATCTAATCAATTTCTTCTTCTTTTTCTTCCCAAAACAAATCATCTAGTTTTTTATCTAATGCCCATGCTATAGATAAACAAAGTTTTAATGTAGGGTTATACTTATGAGCCTCTATCAAACTTATCGTTTGCCTACTTACTCCTACCACTTTTGCCAAATCACCTTGAGTTAGACCTTTTTCAGTTCTTGCAATTTTTATTTTGCTTACTTTTTTCATAAATACTCCTCTCATCACTCTCAATAAAATGTAATATATATATGACAAAAAGTCAACTTTATTTTAAAAAAAGTTCGGTATAGATTGCATCAAGGAAATTATAGTATACAAAAAAGACTGATAAAATCAGTCTTTCTAATTAATTATATGTTTTTAAAATTCTTATAAATCAATTTGTTTAAATATATTAATCAAATCAGCTTTAGTATGGCTATTACTAGTTGAAGTTACTCCTAAGAAATAAGATCCATCTTCTGATTTTACAATCAAGTTTTTCACTACTATTCCTTCTTCACTATCTTCACCATAATAAGCTTTTTTACCTTCTACTTTTGTTGCGTTATAGTTAGAAGGAATTTCACTTTCTAAACCTGGTTCATTTGGTATTAAGCTTAATACAACTACTTCTTCCAAGCCTTTCATGTACATTAACATGTAACCTTCACCAGTATCTTGGACTACAGTTTTACTAAAACCTTTTATTTTAATACTATTTGTTCCTTCTTCAAATTCTTTTATTGTATATTCTAAACCTGCAGTTTCTTCCAACCCAAACATTTGTCTTGTTTCTTCTCTAATATCTTTAAGAGCTATATTTTTTGGTGGAATGAATTTATCTTTCGATACTTTTGCATTTTCATCAAATTTTATTGCTTCTTCATTTACTGGAAAACCTAAAGTTTCTCCCGTCATTTTTAATGGTATTTTTTTATAGTTGTACGTTCTTAATCCCATTAATTCTACAACTAATACTTTTCTATTTAAGAAAGTTTCTTTTCCTATAAACTTTCCACCCATTTCTTCAAGCATTTCTATACCAAGTGTTTCCATTTCTTCATCATCAAGGTACTCTTCAAATCTACCAAAACCAAAAGCTTCAACTACTATACCTATAGTTCCTTTTCCCTCTACTAAATCTATATCATATCTTTCTTCTGGTGTTATAATTGTTATCTCTTTTTTAGGTTCTTTGGTAACTTGTCCAAAAAGTTCCATTGTTATTATTGTATCAATTTCTTCTCTAACATACTTTCCATAATCATCAAACCAAAGTTTTTTTGTTCCTTCTTCATAACCTGTTAATTTATATTCTACATAACCAGATTTTACACCATATAAATTTGCAAAAACACTGTTACAAAGTAAAATTGTCATTAAAATAAATATTAGTTTTCTCTTCATTGCCCCTCCTTTTTTATAACTAAATTATAACATTTTTATATAATAAACAACAAGCTTTTTATCGTGATAAAAGAAGTATTTTTCTATTATAATTATTAAAAAAAATAAATGATTTAACTCTCATTTCATCAATTTTACCTAACAAAATAAGAATTTGTATTTTTATTAATTATAAAAATATCTTCTTAACTTAAAAAATAATTTTTTCATATTTTTTTATACTTATTCTTTAATCAACAAAAAAAAGACTAATCTTTTATAGATTAATCTCTTCTATAAACTAGTTAAATCAATACAAAACTTCTAACAAGTTAATGTTATAAAGGTCATAGGGGAACACAAAAAATCCTCTGTCTATATCAAGATCCAAATCTAGCCCCAGTTCTTCAGCTACTTCAAAATACATTTGCCAGACTAACTGAGAACAATAATAACCTCTTGTTCCCATTTTACTTGTTAATAGAACATATGGTTTACCTATTTCTTCATCTATTTTTTCTATTAATTTCTTTTTAAATTCACCATCTATTCCTTTTAACCTTAATACAACAAATTTTTTATTTGCTCCTTTTTTTAACCAGTCTTCTACTTTTATCTTACGCACATCTCCAAAGATTATATAAGCTTCTGCAAGATAACCATTTTCCATAACTATGGCTGAATGTCCAAAAAATCTAGTTGGCCTCCACCATGATTTTTTATTTATAATTATATCTCCAACTTCCAATTTTATTCTCTCTTCTTTTATAGCTTCTTTATTTTGCCAATGATTTTTTTCTATTGATGTACAAGCAAATGTAAACAATAATATAAAACTTAAAATTACTTTTTTCATTCCAATCTCCTACTCCTTAAACTCTATGTATATTATATATCAAAGTAAAAATATATTCAATTTTTATATAATTTAAAATTTTTAATTCTATTTATTTTTATTTTTGATTTTATGTTATAATAAACAAAATTAAAAGGAGACATAAATGAACTTATTTAGCCAATATAAAATTAAAAATTTTACTTTAAAAAATAGAATAGTTTTGCCACCAATGGTAAGATTTAGTATCTTAGCAAAAGATGGTTATGTTAATGATGAACTTATTGAATATTATGAAAAACTATCTGAAGATGGGAATGGGCTTATTATAGTAGAAGCTACTTGTGTTTCACCAGATGGTAAACTACGTGATAATCAATTAGGTCTTTGGGACGATTCTTTTATTAGTGGACTTAGCAAAGTTGCTGATGCTATTAGAAAATTTGATGTTCCTAGCATTATACAACTTCATCATGCTGGTTTTAAAGAAGATATTGCAAATGTTTCTACAGAAACTCTTGATAATATTTTAGATGATTTTGTTAGAGCTTTTTATAGGGCAAAAATATGTGGTTTTGATGGGATAGAGATACATGGTGCACATACTTACCTTCTAAGCCAACTTAATAATAAACAATGGAATATTCGTAAGGATAAATACGGGGGAGAAAGTCAGTATGAACGAATGTTTTTTTCTAGAGAATTAATAAGAAGAACAAAAGATTTATTTGATGATAATTTTATTTTAGCTTATAGAATGGGTGGAAATGAACCTACTATAGAAGACGGAATAGAAATTGCTAAGATACTTGAACATGAAGGGGTAGACCTTTTGGACGTATCTACCGGCATAGCTCTTGAGGGTATAAAAAGTCCTGACAAAGTAGAAGTTCCTTCTGATTTTCCATTAAACTGGGTAATCTATTTAGCCAGTGAAATTAAAAAACATGTTAATATTCCTGTAATATGCGTTAATAAAATCAAAAGGGAAAAAGAAGCTAGTTTAATTATCGAAAATGGCTATTCTGACTTTGTAGCAGTTGGGCGAGCACAACTTCCTATAGATTTTTCATGGCCAAAAAGGGCATATAGAGATTACCAAAAAAAGAAAGAAAACAAATAAAATATTTAAAATAAAAAACCATAGAAAATCTATGGTTTATTTATATCCTATTTTATTATACTCTTCTTCTAATTTATCAAAAAAACTATTTTTTATTATTTCTTCATTAAAATCTTTTTTATCAAATATAATTCCGCCTGCCATATTTTCATGTCCGCCACCTAAACCTATTCCTTCTAACAAGTCTATTATAACTTTTGAGAGATTAACTTCTCTAATTTCATTTCTCATAGATATATTAATCTTTTCATTATTTTTAGCGCATAACATAACTGTATTTATTTCTTGAAGTCCCATCATAAAATCTGATAAAATTCCCAAAAGATTTTGAGGGCACCCTTCTTCGAAATAGCAAAATACCATATTATCTCTTCTAACAAAATTATTTAACAAAATTCTATAATAATCTAAATCAGAAGCTTTTATAGAATTTCTCAAATGGTAATTCACATATTCCATATTTGCCAAATGATAACAGTTAACAAAAGCTTCTAAATCTTTACTGTGTACTTTTCTTGTTAACATTGCTGTATCTATATTAATTCCTATAATAAGTGCCGTTGCAACGTCTTCACTCATTGGAATATTACACTCTCTAAAATAATCATATATTATACTTGAGCATGCTCCATAACTTGATCTAATATCTGAATACTCAATATCTTCTAGAACATCTACACTATGGTGATCTATAACACCTATTTCATTTCCAATAAAATCAGTAACATTACTGTTTCCTTTTGAACCATCTACTAATATTATTTTATGGTTATTTTTCATCATAGAGTTATCTATATGTGTTAATTCGATTTTTAGCTTTTCAATGAGATCTTTTAAAGAATCTCTTTGAATTTCGCCATCATAAACAATCTTACTTTTAAGTCCAACTTGTTCAAATAAGTATTGCAATCCAAAAGCTGAAGCAATTGCATCATGGTCGGGAAAGTTATGAGGTTGAATATATACGTATTCTTCACTTTTACAAAATTCAATCAACTCGCTTATGTTATTCAAATATTTTTTGACCTTTTTCATTTTTTATCTCCCTAGTATATAATATTCATTTTAACATAAT
>CAZHXU010000038.1:0-19337 GCA_964536535.1 uncultured Fusobacteriaceae bacterium | reverse complement strand
TTGTAAGGCAGGTGCTCTCCCAACTGAGCTATGCGACCCTTTAGGCGAGATAAATAATACCATATCTACATTTATTCGTCAACAGTTTTTTTCCATATAAAAACACTTTTTAGTATTTTTTATTGTGAACTATTGATTTTGTTGTTTTCAATTTCTATTTTTTTTCAAAATTTTATCAAAATTTCACTATTTGTTTTAACAAACTATAAAAGTACATTTTGTGAATAAAAGAATTAAAAGTTTATGTATTTTTTTTGTAATATAATTTACTTAGATTAAGCAATTATAATAGGAGGGTAATATGGGTAATAATATTAAAATAAGTGTAAAATTATTTATACTAGCAGCTGTGGTTATTTTATCTTTTGTATTCTCTAATCTCCTTGTAGATAGATCTATCAGAAGCAATATAAAAAAACTCAATGAATCGCAAGAATTACAAGATGTTTTTGATATCGCTAACAATATAGATCGTGATGTTTTGCAACTGAGAAGAAATGAAAAAGACTTTGTTGCAAGACATGAACTTGAATATGTTGAAAATATGACAGTTCTACACAAAAGTCTTTTAGAGAATCTAGCTTTAGTACAAGAATTGAATATAGAAGGAATCGATAAAGATAATTTAAGTCAAATAACTTTTGTCCTAAATAATTATATGAATAATTTCAATTCTTATGTAAATATAATAAAAGAGATTGGTTTAAATGAAGATTTAGGTTTACAAAGTCAATTAAGAAATAGTATACATCAAATAGAAGATAAGTTTGATGATACTGATAATTATTATATCTTAAGTGAGTTACTTATGCTTAGAAGATATGAAAAAGATTATTTCCTAAGATTTGATCAAAAATATGTTGATAATTTTAACGAAAGAATTGAAATCATATCTAAAAATTCTAATTTAGACAATGAAGATGATTTACTTTTAGAAAATTATTCTAGCAGTTTTAATCTCATAGTAAATAAGTATAAAACTTTGGAAGAAAAAAGAGTGAGATTTACTGATGAAGTGCATAAGCTTGAACCATTAGCTAATACATTTGAAGATAGTGTAGAAGTTTTATTAAACAACATCAAAGAAGAAGTTGAATTAAATAGTAGTGCTTTATCTGCTACAATAATAAAAATAAATGTTTCAATTGCTGTAGTTTTATTAGCATTTATTATAGTTATTTCATTTGATATTAACAAAGCAATCAAAAGTTTTATAGCAACTTTCAGAAAAGCTGCTATAGGTGACTTAACTGTTAGAATCGACTCTAAAGGTAAAGATGAATTTGCTCTTTTATCAAATGAGTTTAATTCCTTTATTTCAAACATAAGTAATCTTGTAACAGATGTACAATCATTATCAGATACAGTATCTGAAGAAAGCCAAACTTTATTATGGACTATGGATAATATTGTAAAAGGGAATGATAGCAGTTATTTTAATCAAATGAAGGAAAAAATGTCTGAAGGTATATTACATCTAGAAGATAGAGTAGAAGATGTGCTTGATAATGTTAGAAATCAAAGTGCTAGTACTCAAGAGTCTTTAGCTGCTCTTGAAGAGATTTGTGCAAGTAATGGTTGTATCAATAATAACTGTAAACATACACTAAGTAGTTCTGAAGAAGCTGTTAAGATAGGTAATGACAGTTTTGAAACTGTCAATAGACTTACTGTTGATATGGATACTATTAATAGAAGGGTTAAAGATGCTAATCAAAAAATAAGTGAACTTATAAACTTTAGTGGAAAAATAAGTGATATAATTGATTCTATAGATACAATCTCTGAACAAACAAATCTACTCGCTTTAAATGCTGCAATAGAAGCAGCTAGAGCTGGTGAAGCAGGTAAAGGTTTTGCTGTAGTTGCAGAAGAAATAAGAACTTTAGCAGAAAAAACTAGTGGAGAAACTGAAAAGATAGAAAGTATCTTGAATAACATTAGTCATGAAATAGAAATAGTAAAAAGTGCCAATGAAGATGTTGAAAAAAGTGTTGTTGAAGGAATTGAATGTGCTCATGATGTAAAAGGAAAAATTGAGAACATTATTTCTATTACTAATCATAATAATAATGACATAGCCGAAATAAGTTTTTCTACTAATGAACAAGTAGTTGCTAGTGAAGAGATTACAAGGGCTGTAAAAGATATTACAGACAATTCTAGTGCTATTGAGAACTTAGGAATAGAAACTTTTAGAATAGCCAAAGAAATTGCAAATATACTAGATTCAAAACTAAAAAATTTGGATAAATTAAATGGTATTACTCATCAACTACAAAAGAACTTGGAGCATTTTAGAGTAGAAGTAAAAAATGATTAAATTTTTCACCAAAATTATTCTTTCAAAAATTTAACATTAGTGCTATTAAAAGATAAATTTCAATAAATAAAAATGACCAATTTTTTCATAAAACTGGTCATTTTTTTATTATAAGTTTAACAAAACTCTTAAACTTTTTATTTTATAACTTTAACTATTTTTTTCTTTCCAGCTCTTACTATCATTCCGTCTTCTACTTTTATAATAGCTTTCACATCTTTTATAGCTTCATCATTAATTTTGAAACCACCCTGTTGAATAAGCCTTCTAGCATCACTTGTTCCCTTAAAGAACCCTAATTCATTAACTATTAAATCTATTACTCCTATTTCTTCTACTTCTACTTTCACTTCCGGAAGTTCAACATCAGTATTTTTTTTAGAGAATACATTTTCAAACCATTCTCTTGCTTTTTCCCCCTCTTCTTTCGAGTGGTACAAAGCAACTACTTCGCTTCCTAATCTCTTTTTAACATCCATTGGATGGATGCTTCCATCTTCTACTCCAGCTTTCAATCTAGCTATTTCTTCCATAGGAACATCTGTAGCTAATTCATAGTAGTTCCACATAAGTTCATCTGAGATAGACATAACTTTACCAAACATATCATTTGGAACTTCAGTTATACCAATATAGTTCCCTAATGATTTAGACATCTTTTCTACACCATCAAGACCTACCAAGATTGGAGTCATCATACATACTTGAGCTTCTTGCCCTGCATTTCTTTGTAAATCTCTTCCTCTTAAAAGATTAAACTTTTGTTCTGTTGCTCCAAGTTCTATATCTGCTTCAATTTCAACCGAGTCATATCCTTGAAGTATTGGGTACATAAACTCTACTAAAGATACTGGTTTTCCTGCATCTAATCTTTTAGCAAAATCTTCTCTTTGTATCATTTGAGCTACAGTAAATTGTGACAATAATTTTAGAGCATCTTCTAAAGTTAATTTCTCTAACCAGTCACCATTATATACTACTTCAATCTTATCAAGATCCAAGATTAGTTGTACTTGATTTAACCATCCTTTGATATTATCAGCTATATCTTCTGGAGTTAACATCTTTCTTGTTTCCGATTTACCAGTTGGATCTCCTATTCTAGCTGTAAAAGAACCAATTAGAAATTTTACCCTGTGTCCTAACTCTTGAAAAAGTTTTAGTTTTCTAAGTTGTACTGCATGACCAATATGTAGGTCTGAACCAGTTGGATCTACTCCCAATTTTACAACTAAAGGAGTATTTGTTTCTAGTGATTTTTTAAGTTTTTTCTTAAATTCTTCTTCTGAAATAAGGTCTTCTACACCTCTAGTAAGAAGATCAAATTGTCTTTGTACTTCTGCTTCGATATTCATATTTTCTCTCCTATCTTTCTTTATTTAATGTCTATTTATAAATTTTTTATATAAATAAAAAAACTCACAATGGACTGTGAGTTAATGTCTAATCTTTTTATCACAGCCATAATCTTATTACATTACAATATGGCTTGTTATCTTATATAGATCCCAAACCTTCTAGCAGTAATAGTAATAATTTCTCTTTCTAGCTATGATAATCATAATACACCTCTTTTGATATTTTATTCATTATACCACAATGTAATAAATACTACAATTAGCTTTTTTTTCTAAGAAGTTTTATATATTCTTCTTTCTCTTCTACCACTTCAAAACCATTCTTCCTAAACAATTTAGTACTTATTTCATTTTCTATTAATATTTCTGCAAAAAGTCCCTTATCTCCATAATTTTTCACGATTTTTTCAAGTGTTTTTTTTGCTATTCCCATATTTCTATATTTTTCCAATATAAATATACTTACTTTTATCATATTTTTTTCAAAATCAAGTCTTACTATCCCCAAAAATCTGAGTTTTAAATCGTTTATAATAAATATTTTTACATTAGATTTTTCTATCAAATCTATATATTTTTTCTTATGTAAAAACCATTCTTCCTTTTCTCCATATGAATACTTTTTTACAAATTCTCTATTGAGATGTTTGTACATATCAGATATATCTATTTTTTCCGCTTCTCTCAAAAATACATCCATATTTCACTCCTTTTATTCATATGGTATTATAGCACATTCTTCCAAACTATAGTAAAATATAATTTTCAAAGGATTCATTAATTTTTTATTCTATCAGAAAAGATTTATTTAAAAAATTATAAGTAAGCATTATTTGTAGAATTAATTTTTCAAATATAAAAAGCGACTAACTTTTTATAAAATCAGTCGCTTATTTTCTATCGTATCAATTAAAAATTTAATTTTAATTACATTTCAGTTCCATTTGAAATTAATGTTATTTGGTTAAAAGCATTTTCTTTAGCTATGTCGTAGATCACTCTTTCTCTTACGTTAGCTAAAACAGCTTTTTCATATGGAGTATGACTAGTTCTTTCAAAGATAAATACTCTTTCATTAGCACTAACTGTAGCTACTCCATTATTTGCTGCAAATATTGCTTTAGTCAAATCTGCATCTTGTCCTACTCCGCTTCCAATGTATCCACTTGTAGATATATCTTCATATACGTAGTTAGGTAATTTAGACCATTCTTTACTTAAGTCTTCAAATGTTAATTCTTTTTTATTTACTTTTTCTGCCAAATCTTTTGCTTTTGCAGTTGTTTCTTTCATTGTTTCTTCGCTAGCTTTTACTTCTACTAATATATGACTAGCATTTACTTTCATTTCATTTTTTTCTTCTATTTTGATAATATGGTAACCAAATTGTGTTTCAACAATAGTAGGATAAATTCCTACTTCACCTTCAAATGCTGCTTTTTCAAATTCTGGAACCATTTGACCTCTAGCAAACCATCCAAGACTTCCACCTTGAGTTTTACTTGGTCCATCTGAATATTGCATTGCTAATTGTGCAAAATTAACTCCTTCTTCTTGAGCTTTTGCTAATATTTTATTTGCTTTAGTTAATGCAGTTTCTTTATCTGCTTCACTTGGTTTTACTTCAAGTTCAACAAGATTTATATTTGCACTTTCTTTTACATCATATTTAGCACCATTTGCACCAAAGTAAGCTTTGATTTCTTCTTCACTTACAGTTGCTTCTTTGATTAATTTTTTTTGTAATCCTTGTTGTAATTCAAACATTCTATCATTTTGAGATAAAGTTGCATCAACTTCTACTCCCATTTCTTTTGCTTTTTCTGCTACTCTTACTTCTCTTTCAAGTTGTTCTTTAACACTATTTTCAAGTGCTTCTGCATCTGAAAGACCGTACATTCTTTGGATCATTTTTCTATTTGTTACTTCTACATTAGAAAATTCATACTCCCCAATAACATAACCTTTTCCTTCATCAGTAGATCTAGCATACTTACTATAAAGATTCTTTCCTTCTTCTGTCCATTCTATCTTAGCTTCTTTTTGAGCTTTTTCAATGAAAGCACCATATGCTTGACCTTTTCTCAAATTAGTTAATCTATCTCTTATTTGATCTTTAGATTCTTCAAGCGTTTTTCCATAGTAACTATCATATTTATTTTCTTCAAAGTATTCAGTTACTTCTTCATCAGTAACTACAACTTTACTTTCAATCGCTTCTACTACTTTTTCAGCTAACAAACCATCTTTTAACTCTTCTTTAAATGAAGTTTTTGTAAATCCTTGATATTGTAAGAATCTCGCAAATGATGCTTCATCTCCAGCTTGTGCTTTATAAGCATTATACTGCTCATTAATTTCACTTTTTGATACTTTTACTTTAAGATCTTTTGCACTTTGAACTAATAATTCTTTCTGAACTAATCTATCTAATAATATTACTTTTAGTTCTTCTGCATCAAGAGCTTCTCCATACATTCTTCTATAACTGTCGATTCCTCTTGAAAATTCTCTTTCAATAGCAAATGAATCCACTTTTTCTCCATTAACTACTAATGCATGTCTTTTTGTAGAACCATAGCTTCTTAACCCCTCCACTACTGAGAATAGTAATGTTGCTATAAAAGCAATTACAAATACTGTAATTGGCCCCTTCATTTTTTTCCTAATTTTTCTTATTGCCAACTTCTTGCCTCCGTTCCTAATCTTTGTTTTACCCCTTCAATTATACATATTAAAGTGTTTTTTTTCAATAACTTATTATAATCTAAGAAAGTTTTCAATCATCTTCATTCCTTTGTCTGTATAAACAGATTCAGGATGAAATTGCAAACCTATTACTGGATACTCTTTATGCCTAATTGCCATTATTTCTCCATCATCTGTTTTTGCACTTATTTCAAACTCTTTAGACATAGTTTCTTCTAATATTGCCAAAGAATGATACCTTGCTACTTTTGTAGGGTTTTCTATTCCTTCAAAAATACCTTTATTATCATGTTTTATATATGAATATTTTCCATGATATAGTTCTTTTGCGTATGATACTGTCCCTCCAAAAGCTTCTCCAATGGATTGGTGTCCCAAACAAATTCCAAGTATAGGATATTCTTTGTACAACTCTTTAATAAGTTCTACACAGATTCCAGCATCTTTTGGTGCTTTTGGTCCAGGTGACAATACTATCTTATCTGGATTTATTTTTCTAATTTCTTCTATACTTATAGCATCATTTCTATAAACAACTACATCTTTATCAATAGTTCCAATATATTGATAAAGATTATATACAAAAGAATCATAATTATCAATTAATAATACCATCTTAACCCAACTCCCTAATACCTTCTAAACTCATTTCTCTTAAATTTATTTTTCCAAAGTACAAAGAAAAAGTAGGTTAACCTACTTTATCCTTTAATTGCTTCAATTATTTTTTCAGCTAATATTTTTTCTTCTCTTTTTTCTATTAATTGTAAATTAAATATCAAACTACCTTCATTTAACCAACAAAGTATAGATGGCTCTCCTATACGGAGCGATTTTTCAATCTCTTTTGCATCTTTTTCTTTTGGACTTACAACTAATAATTCTCTATTAAAAGCATCTGTATAAGATACTCCTTCTTCTACTTTTAGATAAGGACCTTCTATTAGTCCAAAATCTGCAAAATCATTTAACTCTTCTTGTAATAACTCAAGTACTCTTACATTAGCGTTTTTTACTTTCCCTTCGCCTTTATTAAGTACATAAGCAAGGAATGAATCTTCACATTCTTCACCTATTTTCTTTTTAAGAGCTAAATAATAAAGAGTTTCATTTTCTTTTGAAAGACTAAAAAGATTATTATATATACTATTTTTTATCTTCTCTATCTCTTCTTTATCTCCAACAATAAGTGCCCCATAAGGAACATCTTCTACTTTTGATAAATCTATTATTGATATAAAGTTGTCTTCAATAACTTCTCTAAATGAATATGCAAACTTTTTAATATCTTCATTATTAGTTTCAAGATATACTTTATCTGTAATAAAAATATTCTTATATTCTGATTTTAATTCATTTAATTCAGCCATAGTAAGACTAGCTAAACCTTCTAATTTATTACCAAAAAGGTCACTATTTAGAATAATACTATCTTCTCCTAAAACCTTTTTATAACTATCTATTGTCACATTATTGATAGTTCCTGCTAAAGAATAATTATTTGCTCCTTCTTCAATAGTTTCAATAAGATTTGCTCCACTATCAAAAGTATAACTCTCTCTTAATGAACATACTATATTTTTATCTTTATACAAAGATTTTAAAATAGCATAGAGTCCACCTGGAACAGATGACATAATTAGATATTCTTTTTCTTTATTGTAACTTTTTAAGAAGTTATTAATCTCACTTCTTAAATCTATTCCTTTTCCATTTTTCACATCATAATGTAAAGTATCATAATGAGAATAATGATCAACAAATTCTTTTAATAAACCTTTAGAATAAAACTTATCTCCTACATATTTTGAGTAGATAGTTCCTAAGGCATTAAGTACTTTCTTGCTTCCTATTTCTCTCTCTTCAGATAAAGTTTCCTTCAGGTTTTCTATATAGTAAGGCATAGAAAAATCAATAAGTTTTAAGTCTTCTTCTGTTTTAGCAGTTGTAACTAAAAGATGTCTACTATCTAATAATTCACTCAATTTATCTTCTACTGCTATCTTCGAAAACTTCCTAGTCAATTCTATAACTTCTGGTATAGATAACAAATCTTCCAATGTAGGAATTTTATCTAAATAATTTTGTATTAGCATAAAATCCATTTTTCATACCCCTATTAAATCTCGTCGTCTTTTCCTCTTGCTGCCGTTCTTCTGTCTAATCCATATTTTCTTATTTTTTCATATAGAGTAGTTCTTCCTATTCCAAGAAGTTTAGCAGTTTCTTGCTTATTCCATCTAGTTTTTTGTAAAGCACTTGCAATTACTACTTTTTCTACTTCAGCAAGTTCGTAGATATCTTTTTCAAGCACTTCTTTTAATGGTCCAATACCTGTTACAGTTTTATTTTCTAAAGTATCTGACTTCATTTTGATTTCAAGTGGTAAATCTTCTACACCAATTACTTTATCATTACAAAGTATAACCATTCTTTCAATTATATTTTTAAGTTCTCTAATATTACCTGGGTATGAGTACTCTAACAAGTATTTCATAGCTTCACCAGATATAACTATCATTTCTTTATGTAAATCAACTACTATTTTATTCAAGAAGTAGTTTGCTAAAAGAGGGATATCTTCTTTTCTCTCTCTTAATTTTGGCACTTCTATTGGGAATGCAGTTAATCTATGGTATAAATCTTTTCTAAATAAACCTTTTTTAACTAACTCTTCCAAGTTTTCATTTGTAGCAGCAACAAATCTTACGTCTACTTTTATAGTTCTGTTTCCGCCAACTCTTCTAAGTTCACCATATTCGATTACTCTAAGTAATTTAGCTTGAGATTTAAGGTCCATACTTCCTATTTGATCAAGGAATAAAGTACCACTATCAGCTTCTTCTATAATACCTTTTCTAGTAGAAACTGCACCTGCAAAAGCTCCTTTTTCATAACCAAATAATTCCGACTCAATAAGAGTTGGAGATATAGAAGCACAATTTATAGTTATAAAGTTTTTCTTTCTTCTATTTGATTTTTTATAAATCTCTTTTGCTACTAATTCTTTTCCTACTCCATTTTCACCATTTACTAAAACTGTTAAGTCACTATCTGCAACTTTTTCAATAATTTGTTTTAATTCTTTGATTTTAGAGTGTTGTCCTATTATTTCTTCAGACTCTTCTGTATCACTCAGTTTCTTTTCTAATTCTCTCTTTTCTTTTAATAACTCTAAGTTATTAAGAGCAGGTACTATAATTCTGTTTAAATCTTTAAGTGTAAATGGTTTTACTACATAATTGTAGATTTCTCCATCTTTTATATCTTGTAAAGACTCATCATTTTCTTCTGAAATAAGAGCAATAGTTACTATATCTTTTCCTATTCCCTTAAGTTTTCTCATTGCTTCTGAGAATGTAAACCAAGTTAAATTTTCATCTAAAAGTAATATATCAAAATCACTTTCTCTTAACATATCTAATCCATCTAAGAAGTTATTAAAAGTAATTACTTCATAGTCATCTTTTAATTCTTTTCTAATCTTCTTCAACAATTCCTTAGTTTCAGAAATTGCTAAAACTGACTTTTGTTTCATAAGTTCCTCCTTTTCCATTGTACAAAAAACTTACATTAATCCTCTTCTTTTTATTTTAACACCTTTACTGTGTTTTTTCAATACTTTTTTTCCTATTTTTTATAGAATTATCTCACTTTGTCCCATATTCTGTCATCATTTAATTGTTTTTATGCAAAATTTTATTGATTTTTACTTAATTTTCATCCTTTTTACAAAAAATATTACAAGTTTTTTTGACCCTTTATTGGTGTAATGTCACTTTCCTTACATTTACATATTGGTTATGTACAAAAATAATCCTTTAAAATTTATTTCTTTTTTCCACCCCATGTTTTAATAAAGAAATTAATGATTAGATTTTGTATTCCAAAGCTTAATTTATTTTATATTAACTTTAGAAGAAATTACATTCGATGTGGTATAATCTAGTAGGAAATATATAGGAGGTTCTTATGACTAGTAAAGAAATTTTACAATTAGATATAGATAAAAGTCTTATAAAAGAATTAACAGAAGATTTTATACATGAAAGAAAAGTTTTTCCTTACATGACAAATCCTCGTGAAATACATATAGCTATGGTTAATCCAAGTGATATTAACACAGTGATGTATATAAAAGCAAAGTATAGAAAAAGAGTTGTTACTAGCCAAATAAGTAATGAAGAGTTTTTCCTTTTAATTAGAAAATATTTTGGTGTGGGAGCTGGGATGTTTTCAGATAGTAACAAAGGAAATATAAGTTTTTCAAAAGATTTTAATATTGATGACTCAAAAGAAAGTGCAGAAGTTATCCAATTTGTAAATAGAGTTTTATTAGATGCTTACAACAAAGGAGCTACGGATGTTCATCTTGAACCTACAAAAGATGATATATTATTAAGGTATAGGATAGATGGAGTTTTGCACAACATCCCCTTACCAAACAGTATAAAACACGTTTATTTAGCTGTAGTTAGTCGTATAAAAATAATGGCTGAACTTGATATTGCTGAAAAAAGATTACCTCAAGACGGAAGAATAAAGATAAAAGCTAAAGGTGAAGAAACTGAACTTCGTATCTCGGTTATTCCTACAGTTAATGGTGAAAGTATCGTTATCAGATTACTTGCTAACCAAAAAAAAGAAATGGAACTGGAAAAATTAGGTATGAGTCAAGATATCCTAGAAAAATTTAAAGAACTCATAGGTAAACCTAATGGAATAATTCTTGTAACTGGACCAACTGGTAGTGGTAAAACTACTACTTTATTCTCTGCTATTAAAGAAATTAATGATGGACAATTAAAAATTCTTACTATAGAAGATCCTGTAGAATACCAATTAGATGGAGTTTCTCAAATTCAAGTAAAATCTGAAATTGGTTTTGATTTTGCAAATGGTTTAAGAGCTATACTTCGTCATGACCCAGATATAATAATGATAGGAGAAATAAGAGATAAAGAAACTGCTGATATTGCTATACGTTCTTCTCTTACTGGTCATTTGGTTTTTGCTACACTTCATACAAATGATTCTGTAAGTTCTGTAACTAGGCTTATCGACATGGGCATAGAACCTTATTTGATTACTTCTTCATTAGTGGGTGTTTTGGCACAAAGGCTAGTTCGTAAGATTTGTCCCTATTGCAAAACAAATAAAATTCTTGATAATGGTGACGAATATTGGTATGGAGAAGGATGCGATTATTGTTTCCATACTGGTTATAAAGGTAGAACAAGTATACACGAGCTTTATGTAATTGATGATGTTACCAAAAAAGATATTTTACAAGGAAAAACTAACTTTGAGATTAAAACTAACTTATTAAAACTTGGTTGGAAGAATCTGAGAGCTGATGGAATGGAAAAAGTCAAAAAAGGAGTTACAACTCATGAAGAAATAATGAGAGTGGCTTGGTAGCTTAATAAGACTAAGGTTTGATTGACTTTTTATCTTAATTAGTTTATAATAAACTCTTATGAAGGAGAGTGAGACATGCTTAATTTAGGAAAATTTAATACTTTAACTGTTGTTAATAAATTAGATGATAGTTATATTTTAGACTATGGTGTAAAATTGTTTTTTAAAGAAGTTTTGGATGAAGAAGTAGAAGTTGGAGATAAAATAAAGGTATTTGTATATAATGATGTAGAAAAAGGAGTTTTAGGAACTCTTAGACCTGTTTATGGAGAAGTTGGCGAACTTTGTTTATTGAGAGTTGTTGATACTGGAGTTATGGGTGCATTTTTAGACTTAGGTCTTGAAAAAGATGTGCTTTTACTAAAGAACAAAATGGAAACTGATCTTAATGTTGATGATGAAATAATTGTTTTATTAACACTTGATAATAAAAATCGTATTGGTGCAACTATGCGTATAAGTGACTATCTTGAAATAAAAGAAGGTGTTAAAAAAGGAGATAGAGAAACTGGTATAGTTTATAGAGTTAATGAAGATATGGGAATTTTTATTGCTATTGATGGAAAATATCATGGTTTTATTCATAAAAACAAATTAACAAAAGAATATAAAGTTGGGGAAGAAGTAGAAGGTACTGTTGTACAAGTTAGACCTGATGGGAAAATAGAGCTTTCTATTAAAGACATTGGAACTCAAGCTATAGATGGAGACTCTAAAATTATCTATGACTATATATTAGACAATGATGGAAAACTTGATATAAATGATAAATCTGATCCTGATCTTATAAAAAGAAAAGTTGGTCTTAGTAAAAAAGCATTTAAAAAAGCTTTGGGAAGACTATATAAAGAAGGAAGAGTTATTAAAGTAGAAGATTCATTTAAAATTAATTACAAAAAAAAATAAGTTAATACTAAAGATTAATTCTATTGAATTAGTCTTTTTTTGTTGAAATAAAAGTTTTCATGTCTCACTATAAGATTTTTCTACAATCTTAAACAGATTATTAAAGCTATATAAAAGATTCTATACAATAAAAAAAGAAGCTCTGCTTCTTTTTATATATTATCAAAATAACTTTTCATTATTTTACAAAGTTTTCGAACTTCTACTTCACTTATAATATAAGATGGCATTATATATAAGTAACTTCCAAAAGGTCTTATGTATGCTCCTTGTTCATAAGCATATTGCTGAAATCCTCTTAAAATACTACTATCCGTTACTTCTACTACCCCTGTTACTCCTAATACTCTTGTATCTTTAACAAAAGGATTATTAAATGATAACAACTCTTCTTCAAGTATATTTGTTATGTTTTTTATTTTATCCAAATAATTATTTTTTTCAAACAATTCAATACTCTTAAGAGCAACACTACAAGCAAGAGGATTACCCATAAAAGTAGGTCCATGCATAAATGCTAACTCATAATCATCTCCCCAAAAAGCTTCAAAAACTTTTGTATTCGTAATTGTTGCTGCATGACCTATATAACCACCTGTCAAAGCTTTTCCAAGTATCATTATATCTGGACATATTTCAGTGTGACTTGTTGCAAATATCTTACCTGTTCTCCCAAATCCTGTTGCTACTTCATCAAAAACAAGTAATACATTGTATCTATCACAAAGTTCTCTTACTTTATTTAAATACTTAGGATTATACATTATAAAACCGCCTGAAGCTTGCAACAGAGGTTCTAATATAAATCCAGCTATTTCTTCATTATGTTTCTCCAAAAGCTCTTCTACTTCTACTATAGCTTCTTCCAAGTCTAATTCAGATGAATCATAACCACCTTTTGGTGCATTAACATGAAATACATCTTTAAAAGTATGTTTGAAAGCACCATGAAAATCAGGATCATCTCCTACTTCCATAGCTTTAAAGGTATCTCCATGATAAGCATTAGTTAATCCCATCATTTTTTTCTTGTTTTTCATACCTTTATTAGCAAAGTATTGTATACACATCTTTACAGCTACTTCTACTCCCACACTTCCGCTATCAGATAAAAAAACATGATTCAAATCTCCTGGAGCTATTTCAGCCAATTTTTTTGCCAAATCTTCTGCTGGTTTGTGTGTTAAACCACCTAACATTACATGAGATATTTTATCTACTTGTTCTTTAATTGCATTATTAAGTTCTTCATTTCCATAACCATGTACTGCACACCACCAAGAACTTATCCCATCCAAAAGTTCCTTTTTTTCTCCAGTTTCTATATGTTCTGTTCTAATATAAGGACCTTGCCCACTTAAAACTCTCCATTTTCTATTATCTAATTTCATTTGTTGGTATGGATACCATAATTTTTTTTCCTTCATTTTTTCTCCTTAATAAAAATACTTAAAATTTAATGAATTGTACATATGAGATGCTAAACTCCACTTTTCATCTTTAATTTCACTACTAAGGATTGATAATTTATATTCCAAAGCAAATTTTTCCCAGTTCATTATAAATCCTGCATTTTGTTCTAGTACAATAGGATTTACTTCAACTACGTGTGGACTACGATTTTTATCTATACCACCTTCAAAAGTTGTGTCATGAACAATTAATCTACTTTTAGTCATTCCATAAAAATAGTATTCTGTCATATTCAAAAATCTTTTTTCTTTATCTAAAAGATTATCTATTTTCCTACTTTCAAAGTCACTAGCTATGTGTCCATATCTAAGTAACAAATTAATATCTCCATTTATAAACATAGTTCCTATGTTAATTTTTGTTCCATATCTAAAGTCAGCTCTATTTTCTTCATTTTCATACAACACAAAATTTTTAGGACTATATTCAAAAGTGTATTGAAATCCCAATCCTTCGTCAATCTGAAGATCCCAACCTTGAGGATTTGGTGAACCTATAAGATCATGATATTCTCTTTGATACATCTCTGAAAAACTATCATTTCCTGTTATCCCTACATAATAGTTATGTTTAATAAATGAACCTGCTTCAAAATATTTTTCATTAGCATAACCAAAATATAACCAACCTGCATATGGTCTTTCATATTCTTCTACTTCCAATACCCCAAGTGTTATGTCGCTAGGTGTATAAATTTTTTGCCCAAAAATAAACTTTTTTACCCTTTTAAAACTCCCTTTTTCCCACAAATCAGTTACTACATCGTCTTTATCGTATATATTAGGGTCTCTTACTTCAATTTCAAATTCTACTCCATTTGAATAATACTTATCTGTAAAAGGTGCATCATTATCCAAGTTTACATTAAAACTTTTTTCATATGCAAATATACTAAAAGACAAAATAATAAATAATATTTTTTTCATGCTTCACCTCGTTTATTTCAAGTATCCTCTACTTTGTAAATATATTTTTTATATCATTAGCTGTAATAAAGAAGATTAAAGTAATAAGAACTATCATTCCTACCATATGTACTCTTTCTTCTATCTTCTTGTTTACTTTAATACCTACAAGTTCAAGAATAACAAAAATAATTCTTCCACCATCAAGAGCTGGTACTGGTAACAAATTGAATATTCCAATATTTACTGATAATAATGCCACTAACATCAGTATAACTTTTATTCCGCCTTTTGCAAAGTCATCTACAACTCTAACAAGTCCAACAGGACCAGTTACTTCATTGCTTTTTACCTGACCAGTAATCAGCATCTTTAATCCATCAAATACTCCTGTAAATAGATTTTTATATGCTAATAAACTAGCTTTCAGACTTTCACCAAAAGTATATTGAATAAATTCAGATTGGGCTTGTATCCCAATAAGATATTGTTTTCTAGACTCATTATAATCAAGTTCTAATGGTAATAAAATCTCTTTCCCATCTCTTTCAATTAACATTTCTATATTTCCATCTTCTAATTCATAGGTATATTCATTAATATCGGTCCAAAGTGTCATTTCATTATCATTTATTTTTAGTATCTTATCTCCACTAAACAAATTTCCTTCTGCCACACTTCCTTTTACCGTATCTCCTATGATAGCTTTATTAACTAGTTGATACTCTCCACCTTGATTAAATGTAAGCCCCATTATAATAAAGAGAGCTAGCACAAAATTCATAAATACTCCTGCAAAAAGTACTACAAATCTTTCATGAGGTTTTTTACTATTAAAACCATTTTCTACAGGTTTTTCTATATCCATTCCTTCTATGTCCACAAATCCACCCATAGGAATCATTCTCAAACTATAATCTGTTTCTTCACCATGTATTGTAAATACTTTTGGTCCCATTCCTATTGCAAATTCACTAACGGGCATTTTGTAGTATTTTGCAGCCAAAAAATGACCTAATTCATGTATTAATATAATTACTCCTAATATAAGTAATGTTAATAATATATTCATCTATCCTCCACTAATCTCCAAAATATTTTCTTACATATTCTCTCGAATATTTGTCTGCTTCTTTGATATTCTCCAAATTGTCACCTGGAAGTATTTCATGGTTTTCCATTGCTGCATCGATAGCTTTGTATATATCCAAGAATTTTATCTTTCCTTCTAAGAACAACTCTACTGCTACTTCATTAGCTCCGTTATATACACATGGCATAGTTCCGCCTTTTTTACCAGCTTTAAATGCCAACTCTATTCCTCTAAATACTGCATGATTTGGGAGTTCGAATGTGAGAGTAGAAGCTTTTTTTACAAAATCTAATCCTTCCAATTTATAATTACATACTCTATTTGGATAAGTAAGAGCATATTGTATTGGAACTTTCATATCTGGTAAACCTAACTGAGCAATAATAGAGCTGTCACAATATTCAACCATAGAGTGTATAATGCTTTGTGGATGAACTAAAACTTCTATATTGTCATAATCTATTCCAAAAAGCTGATTAGCTTCTATTACTTCTAAACCTTTATTTACGAGTGTTGCAGAATCAATTGTAATCTTAGCTCCCATAGACCAGTTGGGATGTTTAAGAGCTTCTTCTACACTTACTCCTTCTACTTCTTCTTTCTTCCTACCTCTAAATGGTCCTCCACTAGCAGTTAGTATCAGTTTTTTTACTTCTTTTACTGCATTTCCTTCTAAAGATTGAAAAAGTGCCGAATGCTCACTATCAACAGGAATAATCTCAGCTTTATATTCTCTAAGCATTTTATTTATAAGTTCACCTGCTGCAACCATAGTTTCTTTATTAGCAAGAGCTATTCTTTTCTCTTTTTTAATAGCTTCTAGTGTTGCTTCTATTCCTATACTTCCACTCACTGCTGTAAGTATCACATCTGTTTCATCCAGTTTTCCTAACTCTTTCAAACCTGTGTCTCCCAAAAATACTTGTATATGTGGAAAAGTATCTTTAATAACTTTATAACCTTCTTCTGTTCCAATAGATACATATTTAGGTTCAAATTCTTTAATTTGTTCTATTAAAAGTTTATAGTTTCTATTTGCACTTAATCCAATGATTTTATATTCTCTCAAAGCTCTTATAACTTCTAGTGCACTAGTTCCAATACTTCCTGTAGAACCTAATATAGTTATGTTTTTCATTCTTCCTCCCAAATCACTAACTACTTATTATTTTATAGAATTTCTAGTCTAATAAGTATAAAGAGACAGTATAATTACTGTCTTTTTTTACAAAGTATTTAATATAAAAGTAAAATAATAATAGATAACTGGTAAAACAAATATTAAACTATCAAATCTATCTAATATTCCACCATGTCCACCTAATATATTACCCGAATCTTTAATTTCAAATTCTCTCTTAAACATTGATTCAGCAAGGTCTCCCAACATTCCAATTAATGCAACTATAGTTGGAACTATAATCATTTGTATCAAACTAATATTCATATTTTTAAAGAATATTGCTTTTATTACAAACATTGCCAAAATCGTAAATATCACAGAACCAATAAGTCCTTCTTTAGACTTTTTCGGACTAATTGGAGATAAACCTTCTTTAAAGAATTTTTTACCAAAATTTATTCCTACAAAATATGCTGCAGAATCTGCTATCCACATCAAAATTTGTATAGTTAATAACCATTTCCCACCATTTGGTAGTGATCTAACACCGAAAATATGACTAAACATAAAAGATATATAAAATACACCTAATAAAGTATTCCCAACAAATGCACTAGTACCTTTAATTTCTTTTTTCAATATTCTTTCTGTTAATAGTAGTATAATCCCAGCTGCTACAAGCATAGGTAATATTTTTTCTACATTTACAATTTCTTTGTATTGTAGATAAGTATAAGTAGGTATTGCTAATCCCAATCCAAGACCAATTTCTACTCCAACTTCTCTACCACTTTTTTTCATCATCTTAAAAAATTCAAATAAACTTACACCAATTATTACATTAGTAAAAACTAACAGTAATAAATCCCCTTGTAACATTATATAAATAAGTAGAGGTATAAATATTACTGCAACTAACAAACGACTTTTCATCTATTTCAGTCCTCCAAATCTTCTTTCTCTGCTCAAATAATTCTCTATTGCTTCCTCAAATTCTTTTTCCCTAAAGTCTGGCCAGTATACATCAGATATATATATTTCTGAATATGTACTTTGCCACAATAAAAAGTTACTAAGTCTATATTCTCCACTTGTTCTTATTATAAGTTCTGGATCTGGTAAAGTTGGATTATACAGTTTTCTTTTTATATCATCTTCTGTAATATCTTTTTTTCCTTCTTCTACAAGAGCGTTTATAGCATCTAAGAGTTCAGGTCTCCCACCATAGTTTACTGCTAAATTTAACTCTAATCCCTTATTTTCTTTCAATTCTTCTTCGCATTCATCAATAAGTTTTATTAATTCTTTGCTAAGTCCTTCTCTTCTACCTATTACCTTCAATCTCATATTGTTTTTTCTAAGAGTTTTTCTTTCTTCTTTCAAGAATTGTTTAAACATCTTCATAAGTGTTTCAACTTCATCTTTTGGCCTTTTCCAGTTTTCAGTAGAAAATGCATATAAAGTTATATATTCTATTCCCATCTCTTTAGCTTTAAGAAGTATTGCTTCTACACTTTTTGCCCCTTCTTTATGCCCATAAGTTCTATTTTTGCCCCTTTGTTTGGCCCATCTACCATTGCCATCCATAATGATACCTACATGTTTAGGTATATTTTTTCCATCCAAAGTTCATCACCTTTTCTAATAATATCAATTCATTTTACCATATTCCCTTTATTTTTTCTACTCATTCTTGATTTCTTCACATTTATAGACTATAATTATATTACTTATTAATAAAGGAAGTGATTATATGTACATTAAAGATTTGACACTTTTTACTTTAGAAGAAATATATACATTAAAGGACAGCGATTTTAAAAGCTTAGAGTTAGTTAAAAGATTGCTAATTAATGAAAGGGAAGAAAGGGTAAAATCAGGTGAACTTGAAAAAGTAGCTTTTATTGATAAAACAATCAAAACTTTAGCTACCTTCCAAAATGATAATGGAATAGGTCATAACCTCGATTAGTTAGTCATTCATTAATAAATTTATATAAATTAAAAGACCACTTAGTGGTCTTTT
>CAZHXU010000037.1:0-19400 GCA_964536535.1 uncultured Fusobacteriaceae bacterium | reverse complement strand
GCTTATAACTTTTTGATTTAAATATAAAAATGACTAATTTTTTAATTAGTCATTTTCTTACTTGTAAATATTCTCAAAAAAATCATTTATTTCTTCTTCTACTCTTCCTCTATTTTCCTCATTAATACTGTCTACCAAATCTTCAATATATTTTATTTTTTTAGAAGTTTTCGGATAATAAATAGGTGTTTCTTTAAGAGGAGTTGAATATAGTTCTAAATATTCACCTTTGTTTTTCCCGTTATATCTAAACCACTTATAAAAAACTTTTGAATTAAGAAAAGCAAGTATATACTTCAAACTTATATTTTCTTCTTTACTACTCAAATAATAAACATCAGCACTAGCATAAAAATCTTCATTTACAAGAGCAAATTTGTTATCTATACTTCTCTGCCTTCCTACTATTTTTTCCTTAGTAAAAATAGTATTATCCCTAGCCCATTGAAGTTCCCACCAATTTTTTATGCCTTTTTTTACTTCTCTTCTTTTTTCAAGTCTTTCTTTATATTCAGTCAAATGTTTCATTATCTTTTTATTTGGTTTTTTACTTCCATCCAAATAGAGTATCCATCTTTTATTTTCTTTTTCATGAGAATATCTAAATACATCACTGTTTTTATAAAAGGGTTTAATATAATCTTTATAGTCTTCTGCAAATTCTTTTAAAACAAAAGCTCTATCGCAACCGCTTACTATTCCTTGATTTATATTTAATAAATCTCCCAAATAATGTGTTTTTTTTCTTCTCATTTGCTTAAAATATTCTATTTCTTCATTTTTTGCCAAAAGAATTTTTTGATTTTCATCAAATATATCTTTATTTTTCAAAATTGAAATACCACATGTATCATCATAAATAAGTTTAGTTTTTTTCTTTTTTACAAGGGTAAAAACTATATTATGCTGACCTAAAGCATCTTTGAATACAGATTTATTATAGTTTTTGACATATGTAAAACTACTATCTTCTTTTATTTTATTACGAAGAATTTTGGCGTAATCAGCCCTTAACCAATAATTAGTTGTAATATAACTCATTACTCCATTTTTTTCTAGTGCATCCAAACCTTTTTCAATAAAGAAATAAAGGTAATCCATTCTTCCTTCATAATATTTTTTTCCAAAATCAGTTTCTTTTATCTTTTCAAAAATATCTTTATTATTTTTTTCGCCCAAATATGGTGGATTACCAAGAAGTATATTATACCTGCCTTCTATTGGACATAAGAGTGAATTTTTATGATATACTCTCAAATTTCCTTTTATAGAATATTTTGAGAGCAGGGAATCAAATCTTTTTCTAAATATATTTAGTGCATCTTCATCTATGTCGTATCCTTCTACCCACTCTTCTTTGTAGACATACTCCCCATAATATATTTTACTAAGCCTTATTAGGCTGTCTATCAATATTAATAATAGATTTCCTGTCCCACAGGCTATGTCACAGGCTCTAATTTTATCTAACTTTTTCTTTTTATCCCCAACAAAATATTCTTTGTATATACTTGCAAGCATTGTTCTTCCAATCTTTTCTGGGGTATAAACTTTATAATTTGTAGTACTATTCAGTTCTAGCTCCTCTAAAAACATCTAAGCCCCCTTTTTTGATTGGATAAGCCCATATTCCCAAATAAATTACTCCAAAAGTTATTAAAGCAATAAATTTATTATCAAAAACTTTACCTGCTAAAGTTGCAACTAAAGTTGAAATTATCGTATAAGTCAAAAATTTTAGAAGTTCTTTTGTGTCTAACTTTACATATTTTTTATTATTTACAATATATAAAAGTAGGAAGTTTATGGTAGAAGCCATTGCTGTTGCAAAAGCAAGTCCCATATGCTTAAATTTACTTATTAATATAGCATTTAAAACAATATTAAAAACTATTGAAATAATACTAAATATAACTGGATCTTTTGTATTTTTATTTGTATAAAAATTTCTACTCAAAAGATGATTAGCTGTATAAAAATATAAACCTATAGAATAAAATGCCAAAGCTTCAGCTGTTACTAAAACTGCCTTACTTCCATAGTTACCATACCCAACAATTATATCTACAATTTCTTTTGAAAAGAATATTAACGCTCCTGTAGAAGGAATGACTAAAAACATCAAAAACTTAAGCCCCATTTGAAGACTTTCTTTTACTTTTTTCATATCACTATTACTAGCTGCTTTAGACAATGTTGGATACACTACATTTGCTATAGATATACCAAATACTCCCAAAGGCAAATTATATATCCTTGTAGCATTTTCAAGGGCACTAACTCCACCTGCATCCAAAAACGAAGCAAAATTTTGATCTATAATAGTATTAAATTGTTTAGCAAATATTCCAATAAGCATAGGTATTAACATCTTAAAAATTAATTTTAGACTTTCATCATTTTTATCAATTTTAAATGAATATGTTTTTACTATTTTAAAGAAACTAGGTAAAACAATAAAAAACTGTAATAGACCACCTATAACTACTCCTATGCATAAAGAGTATATTCCATATTTTCCACTTAATAAAAATCCAGAAGCCATAATTGCAATATTAAAAAATATAGAAGTACTTGCTGCAATAGCAAATTTTTTATAATTATTCAAAATTGCACATATCATTCCTGACATACCTATAAAAACTATATAAACTGACATTATTTTTAGCATTATACTTGCAAAAGCTTTTGTTTGTGGGTCATAACCACTAACAGCTACTTGAATAATTGTATCACTGAATAATAAAGTAAATGCATAAATAATCATTAAAAATACAAATAATAAGTTAAGAACAGAAAATAAAAGTTTTTTCGCATCTTTTTCTCCCACTTCTTTTACTTTATCATTATAAACTGGAATAAATACCGTTCCTAGTGCACCTTCTCCTAATAACTGCCTAAATAAATTAGCTATCCTAAAACTAGAATTAAAAGCATCTGTAAGTGCAGTAGCTCCAAATATTGCTGCTACAAATGTTGTTCTACCTAAGCCTAGTATTCTACTAACCATAGTTATTATCATTACAATAATTCCACTTTTAAACATTCTTCTCCTCTATTTCTTCCAAATATTTTAAGTAGTCTCCACTAATTATCTCAATTCCTTCTTTTTTAAAAGTATATTCACTTGATAAAGGATAAACATAACACCAAGCTCTTTTTATTTCCCCTTCTACTTCTACTTCTACCTGTCCACGGTTGGTTTTGCTATTTATATAATCCCCTTCAATATGATCCATAAAATGATCCAGTTTTCTAAGTAATTTATCTGTGTCACTTGCAACCATAAGGCTACCATAAATATATGTATCGTTACTAAGAATCATTTTAGCTTCTCCATCATGAAAAAATAACTTTCCTTTAGTTTTAGCTACTTTTCCCAATGGGCTATCAAAATCAACAAAATCATTAAACAAACTATACTCTCTTAATTTGTTATAAACAAATATATACTCCACACTCTCTCCTTAATCTTCTTCTTCAAAAGTATAGAGAGTAGTTTAACTACCCTCTATTATTATTTTATCATTATCTAATTCAACAAATTTTTCCCTATAAAGTTCTAATATAGCCAAAAATATATAAACCATATGTAGTTTACTTTTAGCTCCCTTAAAAAAATCAAGGTACTCACTTGTTTTTATTTCTTTAAGTTTATCTCTTATTATATCCATTTCATGTGACATACTATACATCTCTTCTATCTGTATCTCAAGAGCTTCTTCAAAAGCTGCTTGTTCAAGAAGTTTATAATATGTATCAAAGAGATTTTCAAGAGTTAATTTAGTAAGATCAATCTCTCTGTAATCATCCAAAACTATATCTCTTCCTTCTCTTTTATAAGGAAGATTATATTCACTTTCCATTGCTCTTAGTTTTAGACTAAGATCTCTTATAGTTTTATATTCTATAATTTTTTGTTCGAGAGCTTTTTCTTTTTCTTCTTTTTCTTTATATTTTAATACATTTAAAGCTTTTATTTCTAACAGTTCTGTTGCCATTAATAAAAATTCAACTTTTATTCTTACATTACTTTCTTTCACTTGAGCCATAAGAGTAAGATATTCATCTATTATCTGAGTTATATTTATCTCATAAATAGACATCTCTTTTGTTTCTACCAAATGAAGCAATAATTCCAAAGGTCCTTCAAAGTTATCAAGCTTAATATTAAGCTCCATTATCATTCTCCCTTAGATGTATTCTCCAATTTCTCTCGTCAGATTTAATAAGTTCTTTTAATTCTTCGATATCTTTACATTTTTTTTCAGGTCTAAGATATTTAGTTACTGTAACTATCAGTTCCTTTTCATAAATATCCCTATCAAAGTCAAGTATATATACTTCTACACTCAACCTCATATTTTCATTTGGTATAGTAGGATTGTATCCTATATTCATCAGCCCATCACGAACTATACTTTCCCCTTCAATAACAACTTTTACACCATATATTCCCCTAGGTGGATAAATTCTATTGAAAACTTTTAGGTTAGCAGTAGGAAAACCAAGAGTTCTTCCTATTTTTCTACCATGCTCAACTTCTCCTATTATAACAAGAGGAGCTCCGAGATAATCTGTTGCTTTGTCAATATCCCCTTCTTCTATTAATCCTCTAATTATAGTACTGCTAATTACTGTATCTTTTTCTTTAACAGGTGCTATTATTTCTACTTCCATACCAAGGTCTTTACCAAGTTTTTGTAGATAATCTGGTTTCCCAAGTCTTCCTTTACCAAAGGTATAATTAAACCCTGCATAAAGATATTTTGCACCTATTTTATCTTTTAATACATCACATACAAATTCATCTGCACTCAAGTTTTTAAAATCTTCTGTCCAGTGAGCAAATAAAACTATATCAACTCCAAGATTTTTTAGAAGATGTATCTTTTCTCTATGAGTATTAATAAGTATAGTTTTATCTTCACCTTGAAAAACCTTTCTTGGATGTTCGCTAAAGGTAAGGACCATACTCTTACCTCCAGTTTCTCTAGCTTTATTAACTGCTGCTTTTATAAGTTTTTGATGACCTTTATGTATTCCATCAAAAGTTCCCAAAGCAAGTGCTAGATTATCATATTTTTCAAGTAGATTATCTAAGCCATCTATAACTTTCATTCTACATCTCCTCTATAATTTCATTATAAATTTCTTCTATTCTTCTAAATCTGTTTCTAACTCCAGATTTACTTAGCCCAATAATATCTGCTAATTCAGTTAATGAACTTTCTGGATTATCAAGTCTTGTTTGAGCCATTTCTTTTAATACATCTGATAGTTGGATTAAACCTCCATTATCTCTAATGGTTTCTATCATTCTCATTTGTTTCTGAGCAGTATTAAGAGTTTTTGTTTCATTTGCAATTTCCCAATTTATTTCTCTAATTGTTTTGTTTTTAAGATCTTTTACCATAGTAACTTCTTCATAAGCAAAAAAACTTTGTACCGCTCCAATTAAAACTAATATATCCATTATATCTTCTGAATTACGAAGATATACTAATTTTTTATTCCTTTTATTTGTTATAAAAGCTCTTTTACCTGTATATAAAAAGATATTAAACAATCTATTTGCTACATCTTCAGAATCTATAAAAAAGTCTAAAGCATATTCTTTATCTGGGTCTTTTATATAACCAGTAGCAAGGAATACACCTTTAACAAATCCCATAATAGCATTATTATTCATCTTTTCTACTTTATAAGTATCTAGTTCTTTCAAATCTTCTACTAATTTCCTATACCCTTTTTGATTTGGTATTTCTATTATATAAATTCTGTGTTCTCCAAAATGTTTACTAATAGAATACTTAATAAAAATCTGTAAGTTTATAAGTTCCTTCAAATACTTATATACTCTTTTTGCCAAATCAAGGTTTTCTAGTTTGAGCTCAATCTTAGTAGAATCTATAGCTATCTTTCCCATAAGTATAGCATATATCTCCCACAAATGCTCTTCACTATCTTCTATCTCTTTTGAAAGAATCTCCTCCTTTACAGATGTTGTATAAGACATCTTTTCCTCCTATTACTTAGCTTCTGCCCAACTATTTCCATATGCAATATTGGTTTTAAGTTTGACATAATCAAGTTCTATACTATTTTCCATTATATCTTTTATAATTTCTTTATATTTATCTACTTTATCTTCTTTAACTTCAAATAACAATTCATCATGTACTTGTAATAACATTTTTATATTATCATCATTTTCTATTTTTTCAGCAACTTTAACCATTATAACTTTAAGTATATCCGCAGCACTACCTTGTATTACTGTATTCACAGCCATACGTTCTCCTTGCTGTTTAATATTTTTATTACTTGATCTAAGTTCTGGTATTATTCTTCTTCTATTGTACATAGTTCTAACACTACCTACACTTGTTGCTTCTTCTATAATACTTTTTTCAAATTCTTTTACTTTTGGATATTGCTCAAAATATCTTTTTATATATAATCTAGCATCATCATTTGAAATATTAAGTTCATTTGCTAAACCAAAAGCTGTTTTACCATATATTATACTAAAATTAACAATTTTTGCAATTGCTCTTTGTTCCCTGCTTATTTCTGTTTCTTCATCTATTTCAAACAATTTTTTAGCTGTAAGGCTATGCAAGTCCAAATCGTCTTCATAAGCTTTAATAAGATTTTCATCTTTACTCAAACTAGTTAATACTCTTAGTTCTATTTGAGAATAATCAAGAGCCAAAAGTTTGTATCCATCTTTAGGAACAAATCCTTCTCTTATTCTTATACCTTCATCTGATCTACTAGGTATATTTTGCAAGTTAGGGTCACTTGAAGACAACCTTCCTGTTGCTGTTCCAGTTTGATTAAAAGTTGTATGGATTCTTCCATTTTTATCTACTAATTTCGGTAAAGCTTCAACATAAGTTGATAATAATTTTGTTAATTTTCTATATTCAAGTAGGTATTCACATACTTTTGCCCCTTGATTTTTTAAAACTTCCAAAACTTCTTCATTTACTGAATAACCTGTTTTTGTCTTTTTAATTACTGGTAATTTCATCAAATCAAAAAAGATTATTCCAAGTTGCTTAGGAGAAGCTATATTAAACTTAAACTGATAGTTTAATAGTTCTTCTACAGACAACGAATCAAATTCCCTATTAAAAGCATTCAAATCTGCTTTTTTCTTATACATCAATTTTCCAAGTTCTAGGTATTTTTCTATTATATTAAACTCACTTAATTCCAAGTTTTCATAATTTTTTCTAATTGATTCTTGAACTTCTTCATAAATTTTAGGAACCAATTTATTTATTTTTTCACTTAGTTCTTTTCTAAATTCTTCAAAATAAGGAAGATTTATTTTAATTCCTTCATTCTCCATATTTGCAAGGACTCTTGCAAGTGGAAGTTCTACATTATAATATAAATCCCCTAGATTTTCTCTTTCTAACTTTTCTGCTAAACTAGAGTAAATATCCATAATTCCTTCTGATCTTTCAAAAGAATATATGGCCATTTTGTCTATATCTGTATGTACTTCATCAAGTTTGTCAAAATATTCTGCATAAGTTTTAAGTGTTTCTCCACTTTCACCTTCAACAATTGTTTCAATTGATTCTTTTGTATTTGCAGTTATCAAATAATGAGCTAAATTTACATCAAATTTTATATTTTCTATTTTATATTTTCCATTTAATATCTCTTTAAATTTATAACTTATCCATTTTGCATTTGAATTTAATAATTTTTCTACTTCTACTTTGTCAAAATTGACTGCTCCCAAATAACTATGTTTACAAGGTACATAATAACTTTCATTATTAAAACTTATAGCAAATCCAACTTTATTAAAATATATACTTGCTTCTACTTCTTCAGCCAACTTCCCAAGTAATATATTAAAGTCTTCTTCGCTTTTAACTACTACTCTTTTATATCCTTCTTTGTTAGTTTCTTCTATTTTTTTATTTTCGCCAAACAAACTTATTTGATTATTTGTTTCTTCTTTTTTAAGGTCAAGTTTTTTAATAATTGTTTTTATTTCAAGTTCATTATAAATATCATAAAGCATACTTTTATTAAGAGTAAGGTTTGTTTCATCTATATTAAGCTCAAAGGGAATATTAGTTTCGATTACTGCAAGTTCTCTACTCATAAAAGCAAGTTCTTTATCTTCTCTAATATTTTCTACCAAACCTTTACCTATTCCGGGCATCTCTACTAATTCATCTATATGTTCATAGATTCCTTCAAGATTTCCATATTTCAAAAGCATAGGTACTGCTTTTTTCACTCCAACTTTTCTAACTCCTGGTATTCCATCAACTTTATCTCCAATAAGTCCAAATAAATCAGGAATCAAATTAGCTTTTACACCCAGTTGTTCTATTACATCTTCATCTGTTGAGATTATCTTAAATCTACTTTTACCTTCTCCTTTACCTAAAAGAGCAATATTTATATTCGTATCTATAATCTGTGACAAATCTTTATCACCAGTCATAACATATGTTTCTACATTATTTTCTGAAAACTTTTTAGCAAGTGTTCCCAAAACGTCATCTGCTTCATAACCTTCTATTTTAAAAGATTTTATTCCAAATCCTTCTATTACTTTTTCTATATATGGTAATTGCTTTAACAAGTCTTCTGGCATTGGTTTTCTCTCTGCTTTATAACTTTCAAACTTTTCACTTCTTTTAAGTGATGACCTTTTCACATCATAAGCTGCACAAATATAATCTGGATTAAATTCATCTAATATACTAGTTAACATATTAGTAAATCCATAAACAGCTCCTGTAGGTTCTCCTTTTGAGTTTGTCATATTAATCAAAGAATAATATGCTCTATACATCATTGCACTTACGTCTAACAAGACAGCTTTTTTCATCAATTCCACGACCTTTCTAGTCAATTTTCCATATTATTATAACATAAATAGGATATAAAATATAGGTTAATTCCCCATATGAATCATATTTTCTTTTCTATTTTTTACCTATAATTCTAAGGATTAAAGAAGATTCATAAACAAAAAGAAAGGAGGTTGACTAATTTGGGTCAACCTCAATTAATTTTAAGTTTAGATTTTAATATATTCTCTTTTTCTTTTATCAAACCTTACGATTTTATCAAAACCAAAAGATTTTGCATAATCTTTTGCTTCTACTATATACTTCCCACAGTGATCTGGATTATGAGCATCACTTGATAATACTATATCCAAATCATATTTTTTTGCTATTTCCATAAATCTATTAAAAGGGCTTATTTCCCCAATAGGATATCTATATTTTGTGCCTGTGTTCACATCTATACATATATTTGCTTTCTTAAGAGCAATACAAGCTCTTTCTAATAAATGGTCTATATTTTCTTTAGGAATATGACCAAATACTCTAATATTAAATGGATGACCTAATATATCATAAAGTCCACTTTGAGCTAATTTTTCAATTTCGATTACATATTTTTCATAAAGGTCCATAAGATTATAATTATCAAAATTTTCTTTTACTCTTTCTGCATCAAACCCCCAACCATCAATAAAATGTACTGAGCCTATTAAATAATCAAATTCATATTTACTAAGTATCTCTTTTACACTTTTTTGATCTTGAAAGTTACATACTTCCATTGCAAATTTTACTGGATAAGATTTAGATTTTAACATATTAATAAAATCTTCATAAATATCTATTGTACATTTAAACTTATTTTTTTCTAACCATTTATTTTGAAACCTACCTAAAAAATTTTCTTGATTTAAGTCTAATTCTTTATAATAAAGTTCTTTAAATTCAACAAAACCATGACTATGTTCAGAGATTCCAATTTCATCAACTAAATTCTTTTTAGCTGATTCAAAAAATCCTTTTACCCATTCTTCATCATACGAACCGTATTCAAAATGCATGTGATAATCAACTAGCATATAATCTCCCCCTTTTTTGAGATATTATACCATATTTATCCAAATTAACTTCTACTTTATCTAACATATAATATTCAAAGTATATATAGTTATCATTAACTAACAATTGCTTTCCAAAACTTGCCAACTACACCAAATTCTGTAAATTCATCTATAATAATTGGTGCATGCTCTATATTAAGACTTGTAAGTATTATTCTACCACTTGGATCCCTATTAAATACTTTTATCACTGTTCTATTATCTACTACAAAAACACCAATTTCTCTATTTTCTGGCATAACTCCAGTTTTTACAAGAACTATGTCTCCTTCATGAAACTTTGGTTCCATGCTATCTCCCATAACTTCTATACCTACTATATCTCCTCTTACAGATGGAAGAGGTACATCTAACATATATTGTGGTTCAGGAAGGTTTTCTACCGCCTGTAAACCTGCTCTTACATATGAATAAACAGGAACTTCATGATAAGAAGATTCTTCTAAGTATGCAATATTACTCTCAGGTGAGTTTTGCATCTTTTCATACTCATCCTTAAGTTTTTTTAGTTCCTTTTTTGTTCTTTCAAATTCTTTCATTACTATATCTGGTGTTTTAGCAAAAGCCAAAATCTTTTTTAATTCTTTTTCCTGGTTTTTATTTAATCTATAAAATTCAAGTAATTTTTCTACAATTTTATCTGAGGGTGCTATTTTTTCATTTTCTATATCATGTAGATAAGATTTTGAAACACCGCATTTTTCACTTAATTCAATCAAAGTCAAATCTTTTTCTTGTCTCAACCTTTTAAAGTATTTTCCAAACATTAGACACCTCCTATTATTTCATTACCATTATACAACATTTCCACTTAAAATCAAATTTTTTCTTTAAATTTTCGGAAATTTTCTTGATTTTTTTATATAAATATATTAAACTTAAAATAAGTTCGAAATAAAACGGAAAAGGAGTGGGTTATGGATAGTAAAAAATTTGTTGAATCAATTGAAAAAAAATTAAAAAAAGGGAATTTATCTCTGAATACATTTAGCAAAGAAATAGGCTACGAACCCAAATATATAAAGGACATACTCTATAAAATCAACAAAGGTAAGAAACAAAGTTTACCCTTTGATTGTTTTATAGCTATTAGTAACAGACTTCATTTGACTTTGGACGATTGTTCCTAGGTCTTTTTTTTTACGGATTTTACAAAAACAAAGAAAAGGACTGTGTGGGTCCTTTTCGAGAGTGTGTGAATAATAAAAGCATTTCGCTTTTGTGAAAAAATTATATTCTGAGTTGCAAGGTAAGGTGTGTGGACTTACCTTCTAGAACAATTATAGCTATTTTGGAGAAAATTGTCAACTGCTTTGAAGTTAATGAAGTTAATTTTGATTAACAGGACAAAAACAAAATTTTTATTTTTTCCATCTTAATAAAAAAGTCAATTTTTTAATGACAAGACTTGGTATTTTTATGAAATTAACAAAGAATTTTTTTATTAAAAACTTAAAAAAAATGGATTTGTATCGTATTTTAAATTATTTTTTAATATTATAGATGTTAATATTCTTGTATCTATCTCAAGTTTTGTACAGATATCTTTAAATTTTTTCCATGTTAACTGTTCCTTTTTAATAGCGAGTAAAAATTCCTTTTCTTTCTTCAATTCTTTATTATAGTTTTTATAATAATAATAACTATGAAGTCCATCACATATCAAATATCCATAATTATTTTTTTTAGAAAAGTTTTTTATTAATTCCCTTTTTTTTCTTCCTCGAACAGTTCCCATACTTTTATAATTTTGCATAAAAACAATAACAGATTTATTATCTAAAAGTTTTATTAATAAATGAGGATATAAACCTCTTTCGTCACTTTCATTATCATAATTTATTTTAAATGGATAAGTATAATATTCTTTTACTAATTCAGATTTTTCAAGTAGATTTAACAAATTAAATATATCTTTGTTATCCACTTCTACTTCTACTCCCATCTTCCTACTATAAAACATGTATTTTTTACCACTTTTACTAAAAACTAATTTATACTTACTTCTTTTAATAATTTCTTTTTCAATTACTTTTTTATTATTAATATTTCTCCCGTCACGAAGTATTATATTAAGTTCCTTTGTATATTTAGAGTTTTTGATTATATTATCTTCTCTTAGATTAATATATTTTTTTATCTCTCTATTTATACTGATTAATTCTTTCAAATCTTTTTTTCCAAAAACTAACAAATAAAAAACTTCTACTGTGAAAAAATTTATATTTATACTAAGATTTTTCATAAAATCAACAAATTTTTCTCTTGCATATTTTTTATTTGGTGAAATAAGTGTTGAAAGGTAAAAATTTAAAAATATATATTTATCAAAATCGAGTTTTTTTGGAGTACAAAAAGTATTATTTATTATACTAACAACTTTTTCATGCAAATCAAAAGCTTCTTTATGAATCAGATTAAGTTCTTTACTTATTCTATGTATTATATTTTCATCATCATGATTATCAAGCATTACTCTAACACAACTATATTCATTCCCTTTGAACATATCATTTATTAGTTCATTAAAAGCTTTTATTATTTCATTATTCATTCTTTCCCTCCAAAAAAAATCGCTCATTAAAGTTTTATTGAATAAAAACGTATTTCCTTTATTTCAAATTACAAAATTTTTATGCAAATTTTTATATAAACTAAAAAGGCTATTAATCTAGCCCTTTTTAAAATTTAATCTCTTATTTTAATCCATAATTTTTCATTTTCAAGTGGAGTTTCTGAAGGCAGTTGAGAATTTATAAGTTCTATAAATATAGATTCTTTATATTTATCAAGAGGAAACAAATCTTTTGTTAATGGATGGATTTTCATAAACTCTAACAACTTTTCTTCTTCTACCATCTTCTCTAATCCAGTATTGATACGTTCAATAAGTCTTTTGTTTTCTTTGTTTAGGAAAAAATACATTGGAAAAGTATATTTGATTATAATTTTATCATAAACAACTAACTCCTCTTGACCATATCTTATTACTTCTTTATAAGCACTAGAAATTTCCCTTGGAAAATAATCTACCCTTTTATATTTTAACATTTGATACATATCTTTTATATCTGTAATACTAATAAAGTTCAGACCATTTTCAACAAGAATTCTATAATCAGGCCAATGACTTCCTTGTATTCCTCTTAGAACCCTCAAGTCATTAATATCAAATACTTCTTGGAAATATCCATAATCTTCTTTTCTAATTACAGGAACTCTATACCCTAACAAACCCATAAAAAGGGGGATTCTTATTGGCTCAAGTTCTTTTTCTCTCTCTATATTTGTACCAACCCAGTATAAATTTATTCCAGAATTAGCTTTTATCTCTTCCAAAATTCTTCCTTGAGTTTTATCACTTTTATCTATTTCTATCCTATAAGGACCATAATCATCTTTTGTTTCTTCTAGTACTTCTACTAACAAATCATAAAAATAATCAAAACTTCTATCTCCATTATCACTTTTTATCTTTACTACATCTATAGGGAGTATAAGGGTTGAGAGTAGAAGGAACAATACTATTTTTTTCATAACTATCTCCATTTTTTCTTTCATTATACAACTTTTCTAAACTTTTTACTAGATAATTCAATTTTACTTTGACAATTAAAACTTTTAAGTTTTAATTTAAATTTTATCTTTTAAAAAAAATTTAATGATAATTTTTAAAAATTTATAAACAAAAAAAGACTAATTAATAAAAAATTAGTCTTTTAATCTCATTTTTATCTCTCAATAATTTGCTTAATAGTTTGATTCTTTAATTTCAAAATGATCTTTTGGATGTAAACATGCTGGACATTTTTCAAGAGCTTTTTCCCCTTCGTGTACATAACCACAATTTCTACATTTCCATCTTACTTTTTCTTCTTTTTTAAATACCAAATCTTTCTCAATATTAGAAGCTAATTTACGGTATCTTTCTTCATGTTCTTTTTCAACTTTTGCTATCATTCTAAAACAGACAGCAACATCTTTAAATCCTTCTTCTTCTGCTTTATCTGCAAAAACAGGATATAATTCTGTCCACTCTTCATTTTCTCCATCAGCAGCAGCTTTCAAGTTTTCAAGTGTTGTTCCAACTTTTCCTGCTGGATACATTGCAGTAATTTCTACTCCTTCTCCACTTTCTAAAAATGAAAAAAATCTTTTAGCATGCTCTAATTCATTTTCAGCAGTTTCCATAAACAACTCAGCAATTTGAACATATCCTTCTTTTCTAGCTTGTTTTGCAAAATAAGTGTATCTCCCTCTTGCTTGTGACTCTCCTGCAAAAGCTTTCAACAAATTTTTTTCCGTTTCTGTACCTATTATACTCATAACTTACCCCTCCTTATTTTTATTTACTCATTTTAACTATAACTTCATTTTTTTTCTTTTTCAAGTTATCTTTCAAAATGACTTAAAATAATAATAACATTTTATTTAAATTCTTTAAATACTCAATTAATTTTACTTCTTTTCCCCTGTCATATTATCTATTTTGTTATTATATTTATTACTTTAAAAAAATAAAAAATCTCTTAATTATTTATACTTTTATATACTTTTACTTCTATCTTTTCCACATAAAAAAAAGACTGATCAAACAAATCAGTCTTTAAAAATGAACTTCTAAAATTAAAAAAATTATGCAAATTCTAATATTCTTTTTATCAAATACTCTTCCAACTCTTCGTTAAATTTTCCAGTTCTCCATCTATATATCAAATCATCTTTTTCTTCACTTTTCTCAAGTTCTGATAATTTTTCATTGATACTAGGCAATCTTTCTTCAAATATATTTACAAATTCATCTTCACCTTTTTGAATGTCTTCTATTAATACTAAAGGAATTCTCGATAGTTTACTATGAATTTCCAAATATTTTTCATTTCCTTCTCTTGGAAAAATATTAAGATTAATTTTTTCGTTTAATCTATTAAATTTTTCTATAAAAGGTATCAAGGCCCTACAATCTGGACAATAGATTTCTGCAAATACAACAATATTAATTGTTGATTTTATATTTTTAATTTTTTCTATATTTTCTTCTTTTAATTCAATTCTATCGTATATTTTTTCTTGCTTTATTTTATAATCAGCCAAATCAGAATTCAAATATCCTTTGTAATCCCAAGCTTCTTCATATACAAACATAAAGCACCTCCCATCAAACATGTTAATAGAATTATAGACTATAACAGTGGATTTTTCAACTTGTTTATTTTTTAAGTAATAAATTATTTTTACTTCAAAATTACTATTGGTTAATAAATCAAATACCTATATATAAAAAAGAAAGGTTACTTTAATTAACCTCTCTTTCAAATATTATTCCCTTCTACCCTCTTTATTCCTATTTCATGTAGATATTTTACACTTTTGCTGCATATATCCCCAGTGAGTTTCAAACATATCTTTCCTAAGTCAAAACCATCTAATTTTTCTTCTAGATTCCGACTATCTTTCATAATAAATCTAGATTTTCTATCAATATTTATTATATACAAATCTTCTTCTTTTTCGATAGTTATATTTTTATTTCTTAAAAATCTCCCTTTAAGTTCATCTAACACTTCAAATCACCTCAAAGTATTATAACAGATTTTAATCTTTTTTTTAATGCTCTCCATCAAAATATGATACAGAGTTACTATTATCTTCAAAAGGATAATACTTTTTCTTTCCTGCATATAACTTATCATTTTCTCTTTTTATCCCTTGAACATAGAATCCCCAACTTTTGTCATCACTATATATAAAATATTTACTAATTCCATTTTCCAAGTTATCTAAATCATTTTGAATAATTCTTCCATCAAATTTTGATACTATTTCATTAGCTGCTTTTTCTTCATAATCTTCTGGTGTATTTATATATACATATTCTTTTTTTAATTTTCCTTCATCATTACGAAGATGCAATCTAAGTTCTATAGTATTACTTGCTTTTAATATATGCCCTATATTTTTATCTATTCTTTGACCAGTTTCAAGTATTAATACTTCTTCACCAGTATATTTAATACCAAATATAGAATATGGTATTTTTGGTATTTCATTTTTAAGTTCTACTTTTATATCTCCAAATCTTGTTGAATTAAGATATCTAATTGCCCCATTTAAACAGTTTAATTTCAATTCATATGGATTATCATTTTTTCTCACTTTAAAATCTATTAATTTCCCTGGTACAAATTCTTTTAATATATCATTAAATAATGGAATTTTACAACTTTGCCCACTTAATTTTATTACTGAATATTCATATAACTCTCCACTTTCATAATATGGTGTCAAAAATCTTCTTACAACTTCATATATATCTCCTTTAATGAGTTTATGTATTTCATTCATATTAAAGATTTTTGTTGGAAATGCATTTATCTCTTTAAATCTTCCATTTTCCAAAACATTCAAATTCCATGATTCAAGTGGTATACTAGCTAGGTCTTCTGTACTTTTACTTCCTTTTTCATTAAACCTCGTTCTAAGTATCATATAATTATTAAAAAATTCATGTTTCAGACTCTCAGCTGCTTCCCATAAAAAGTAAAAATTATTTTTTATCTTTCTATATTCTTCACTAGATTTGTTTTCAAACTGAGCAAATCTTGTTGGAATAATCCCTTCGGCTTTATGATATTCTTCTTCAAGTTTTTCATAAATAGAGTTTATTCCACTTCTATCAATATGTCTATATATCTCTTCTATGTTATAAGGAATTATATTTTCTATATTAAGCCCTGTATGTTCTGTATAATACTGTGCTAATAATACTTTTATGTACTGCATGATTCTATATGTTATATTATTACCACCAAAATTTTCTTCACTATTTTCAAAACTAGTAGCAATTTGCAACTTATAAAAAACTTCTGTTCTTGCTATTGTAAATTGACAAGTAGCAAGTTCTGTTGTCCCACCACCACAATCTATTATAAATGCTTTATGTGTTTCACCATCTTCGAAAGCATGTTTTTTAATGTATTTTTCTATTGTATTATACATTACTGCTATTCCTTCATCCAACACACCTTTATTCATAATTTGGTATGTTGGTAAAATCTCTGAAAACATAGTTACAAACTGTTCCTTTAGTTTTACTGGGCTACTTATATGTAGTTTTTTAAACTTACATTTAAACTGGTATTCTGCTCTACTTAATAAACTTTCCATATATTTTGCAATTATCTCTCTTCTAGATATATATGCTATATTCCCAAAAGTATCTACTAGTTTTTCTTCTACATCAAGATCATGTATCCAAGTTTTAATTCCGTAAAATATACTACCATTTAATATGTATTTTTTCTTTTTTAGCCTTTCTTTTACTTCATGACCAAATACATATTTTATATTATTTTTATCTACTACATCTTCTACATAAACTACCGTTGGATATATTATTGACTTTTCTATATCTCCCTTTGGAAAAGTAACATAATTTATTTCATTAAGTTTTATACTTTCATTTTTTATGTCATTTAATGGTTTATAATTTACATAATGCTCATCCAGATATACACCTGCCGTTGTATTTGTTGTTCCAAAATCAACACATAAAATAGCATTTGTTTCTTCCAAATTTCTTATTTCAAATTGATCAATTTTTATCTTATAAAAATCTAAAGAATGGGGATATCTATCTGTTCTTCCATAATAAAAATCATATAAAAATTTAGCATCAATATCATTAAAAAATACTAATGAATAATTTTCATTTTGTAAATTTTCAAGCCTAAAATGATCTATTCTACTAGTTAAAAAATAATTATCTCTAGTTTCAAAATCTTTTTCTAAACCAAATATACCACACAAATAATTTTTAGCATTTACTAAAAACACATTTCTATTATTCATATATTCAGGCATAATAACTCTATATTTATCTTCACCTGTCATATTAAGTTCTTTATACATTACAATTTTATGTGGGACTTTAATTTTATAATCATCACTAAGTCTTATATTTAGCTTATTATCAAATAGATCTTGTAAAAAGAATATCCCATTTTCACTAAATTCTTCTATTGTATATTTTGGCTTTTCACCACGATACTTCAAAATTAAATTAATCAGTTCATTTTTGTTACTCTTCCCCTGAATAACACCTTCTATTAACTTTTCATTTCTACATATTTGATGTAAATCATAATATGATTTATATCTCAAATCTTCTAATGTATACACTTTTTTACTCATAAATCCCCCTATTTATCTATTTGTCATTTCAAATCCATTACCATTATCAATGATAATTTTGCCTCCTGAATACTCTTTGTATTCTATTGCCTTTTTTTCTTTTAGTCTTGACTGTCTATTTCTTTCATCCATTTCATTATCACTTCTTATTTGATTTATTTTTACTTGTATCAAAATAAAATTTTCGAAATAATTAATATTTTTTCTGTATCCAAACAAAAAAGAACAAATTCTCGCTCTTTCTCCACTATATCTCAAAGTTATAAAGGCTTTTAAATTAGTTCAACTTTCCGAACTATTCCTAACTCATTATTATAAAGTCTCCTTAAATATTCAAACTTTGCATCTTCCCATGACATCTTTAACAGTCTCCAATCTTCCTTCTTTTCATAATCATTTTTAATTTCATCTAACCTTCTCCTATCCAATCCTTCATATTTTTCTAATATCTCTCTATTATTAAGTAATTCCATTTCCTCTACATTTTTCTCTTCACTTCTTTCATCTTTTTCCCCTATTTTATCTATTTCAAGAATTTCCTCATTAACTTCCAACTCTTCAACCCATACTTCGTAACCTTCCAACTTTTTAATTATTTTATCAACTTTTGCGTCAATTGTTTTTAAATGTGCAACGGTTTTATTAAATTCCTTTTTTGAAAGATAATTATATTCAATAATTGAATCTAATAACTTAAATATAATAGCTAACAGGATAAAGAAAATCCAAACTAATATAACATATGTTAATCCTTCAGTTCTAAAGTACACTTCTCTACTCATAAATAGAGCTATAAAAAATCCTAGTATTGGAAATAACTTCAATAACCTCATATTTCTTTTCCTCTTCATTACTCCTATAGCCATCACTTCTTTATACAAATCTATTTCCCCCCCTAATATACATATTCATACTCTCTTGATATTAAGCCTAACTCTCTTTTATATTTATTGTAAATATTTCTTCCTTCACCATCATATTTAAGAGTTTATATTTATTATAGTTATTCCTATTATTTTTCAAAACCTATTTTTATATTTGCTTTCCCCTTTCATCTTCACTTCTCCTTCTCTTGTTATGGATAAGATATATGATAGTTACTTTTTACTTTTTACTTTTTACTTTTTACTTTTTACTTTTTACTTTTTACTTTTCTCTTCCTACTTTCTTACCTTCTACTTTCTTACTTCCTACTTTTTACTTTAGTTGTAGCTTTTTGTTATCATCCATTGTTTATTTGTAAACA
>CAZHXU010000036.1:0-19716 GCA_964536535.1 uncultured Fusobacteriaceae bacterium | reverse complement strand
GTAAATTAGAAGCAGCTATACTTGGGGGAGCTAACTCATGTTACTTGGGATTAAAGGGATTTGGAGCAAGAAGAAATGCAGGAAACTTTACTATGGATGAGCTTAAAAAAGCTATTGATTTTGCTCATTTACATAATGTAAAAGTTTATTTAACTTTAAATACTATCTTTAAAGATAAAGAGATAGAAGCTTTGTATGAAAATATAAAAACTATCTATGAATATGGAATAGATGCATTTATTGTACAAGATTTTGGAATGTTTCATTTTCTAAAAAAGAATTTTCCAGATGTAGAGTTACATGGAAGTACTCAGATGACTATTAGTAACTATGCAGAAGCACAATTTTTAAAAGATTTAGGCTTTGATAGAGTAGTATTATCAAGGGAACTTACTTTTGAAGAGATAAAAAGTATAAAAGAAAAAGTAGATTTGGAACTGGAAATATTTGTTTCGGGAGCTTTGTGTGTAAGTTATTCTGGAAATTGTTATTTAAGTAGTTTTGTAGGTGGACGTAGTGGAAATAGGGGTATGTGTGCACAACCTTGCAGAAAAAAATATAAAGTTAATAATGAAGAAAGTTATTTTTTTAGTCCGAGAGATCAGCTCATGGACTATGAAGAAGTTGAAAAACTACAAAATATAGGAGTAGAAAGCATAAAAGTAGAAGGAAGAATGAAAAGCGAAAATTATGTTTTTGAAACAGTATCATATTATAGAGATTTGTTAAGTGGAGATAAAAGTAGAAATAGATTAGTAGAAAAAGTCTTTAATAGAGGTTATTCTAAAGGATATTTTTACGGAGTAGATAAAAAACTAATGAATACTAAATACTCTTTTGATTTGGGAGTAGAATTAGGTAAAATTGATAAAAAAGAGATAAAACTAAAAGAAGATTTAGCTTTGGGTGATGGAGTAGTTTTTTTAGATAAAAATTATGAAAAAATTAGTGGAAGTTACATTAATAAAATCTTAGTTAATGATGAAAAAGTAAGTGTAAGTCAAAAAGGTCAAAAGATAAAAATAACTATGCCAAAGGGTGCTAGATACGTATATAAAAATTACGATAAAGATACTATGGACAAACTTAGTTCAGATATAAAAAGAAATAAAAGAAGAGAAGCTATAGACATGAAACTTGTTGCTCATGAAAATAAGGAATTAGAACTTAGTCTGACTTTTAATAATATTAGCGTTACTGTAACTGGTCCTACTCTTGAAAAAGCCAAAAACCTTGCAGATAAGGAAAAAATAAGAGAAAAATTAGGAGAATTAGGAGAAACTTCATTTTATTTAGATAACTTTGATTTTGACTATAAAGAAGCTTTTTTACCTTTTTCTATGATTAAATCAATTAGGAGGCAAGGGGTAGAAGAATTAAAGGTAAAAATAGTTGATTCTTATAGAAGAAAAGCAAAAGAAAAATGGATGCTTCAGAGAACTTTTGAGAAATTAAATAAAAAAGAAAAAATAAGAGTTGTTTGTAGAGAAAAATGGCAGTTTGATTATGTTAAAGAACTTGGTTATAAAGAAGTGTATATGAAAAACCCAGATGTAATTAGGGAGGGGAGAGTAGAAGAGGTAGATTTATCAAATCCTCTGGCTGGTAGCCTTTTCCAGTTGATAAATAATAAAAATAATAATGTATATTTAGATTGGAACCAAAATATATCAAATTCATATGCTATATATCTTTTGAAGGAAAAATTTGAAACACTTAAGAGTTTATGTATTAGTCCAGAATTAAAAGAAAAAGATTTAATTGAAATTAATTCTTTTGGTTTAGAAAAAGAGTTAGTTATATATGGTAGATTAAGAGCTATGTACATAGAAAAAGATTTGGGAGAAAATATATTAGTAAATGAACAGAAGGATAAAATTATGGTAGTTAGGAATAAATGGGGGAATAGTGAAGTATACTATACTGAACCTATGAATTTGATTCCTAAACTTAATAATTTAAAAAATATGTTTTATGATATATTTAGAATAGAATTTACCTTTGAAGATAAAGAAGAGATTAGAGAAGTATTGGATTCATTAAAAAGTAAAAAAGGAAAGTATATGCCATATAACTTTGAAGTAGGTGTATATTAAGGAGGAAAAGATGAAAAAAGATACAGTAAAATTATGGGCTACTTGGTTTACACTAGGTAATGCAAAAAAAGCACCAGGAACTATTGGAACTTTGGGAGCTATTCCCCTATATTTACTTGTTAACTCACTTAGATATGTTATAACTAATGAAAAATTATATAATTCTCTATATTTTGCATTTTTAATCGGATTTTTTGTATTTTGTGTATATATTTGCGATAGATGTGAAAAGGATGTATATGGTCAAAAGGATCCCCAAATGGTAGTAATAGATGAAGTATTAGGATTCATGACAACAATGTTTTTAGTTAATCCCCAAGGAATAGGACAAACTATTATAGTAACTTTATTAGGTTTTGTTTTGTTTAGATTCTTTGACATAACTAAATTGGGACCTATAGATAAATCACAAAATATAAAAAATGGAATAGGAGTAGTAGCTGACGACTTTTTAGCAGGAATATTTGCAAATATAATTCTTGTTATAATAAGTGGGTTATTATGGGCATAGAAAAACATATAAAAAAAGCTTATGAAGAATTGATAGATAGTTTTTTTAATTTAGAAAATGATTTGATAACTAATTTGAATGATGAATTGCTTATTAATCTCTATTTTGAGCAATTAGAAACTATAGTAAAATATATGTCTATATGTTTTTTAAAGTTTAATGAAGAAAAAGACTTGTATTTAGTAACTAAAGAAAAAGGTTATGATAAAGAGCTTAAGAAAAAAAGATTAAAAACAGTAAGAGATGGTATTATTAAATGGGCAGGAAAACTAGGAAGACCTTTTGTATTAAAAGGTGAAGATGATGTAAAAACTCATGTTATTTTACCTGTATTAGTAAAAGAACAATTAATAGGTGCTTTTATCTTAGATACACAATTAGATGAAAATTATTTTGATCAAAACAAAACAAGAATACTCCAAATAATTTCAAATAGAATATCTATTGCTTTTGAAAATAGAGAATTATACAAAAACTTGGAAAAAAGAAATTATAAACTTAGAGTACTTAAAAACTATTTGGATACAGTTATTACAAACATGACTGATGGAATAGTAGTTTTGGATGAACATAATAGAGTAGTAGTTTTTAATAGGGAAATAGAAAATTTAACTTTGATTAAAAGAAAAGAGATAGTTGGAATAAAACTTTCAGATAGCAAATTAGAAGAAGATTTTAGGAAAAAACTAGAACCACTAATAATAAGAGCAAAAAATACTAAAAGACTCGAAGATGAAATAACTTATAAGTTAGAAGATGGATTAATTCCTTTTGGAGTAAGTATAAAAAGGCTTGAAGATGAAATAGATTTTGCAGGAACTATAATTGTTCTTAGAAACCTGAAAGAAAGTAAGGAATTAAAGGAATTAAAGCGTATAGATAAATTAAAAGATGAATTTATATCTATGGTAAGCCATGAACTCCGTACACCACTTACAAGTATAAAAGCTTATACAGAAACTTTACTTGATATGGAAGAAGAAGAAAGTTACCAAAAAGAATTTTTGGAGATTATAAGTGAAGAAACAGATAGATTAAATAGACTTATTAACGATATACTTGATTTGTCCAAAATAGAAGCAGGTAAGATGGAATTTGACCATAAAGAATGGGATATAAATAGTGTTATAACTAAAGCATGTAGAAATATGGAAACATATGGAAAAGGTAAAAATATAACAATAAATTTCATTCCTGACTTAGATATAGGTAAAATTTTATTTGACAAAGATAGGATTTTACAAGTATTATTAAACTTGATAAATAACGCAATTAAATTTACTGATAATGGAAAAACAATAGATATTAGAGTAGGGATATATAACAAAAAATTTGTAAAAGTAGAAGTAGAAGACAAAGGGGTCGGAATAGACAAAGAAGACCAAGAAGTTATATTTCAAAAATTTAAACAAGCACAGAACATAATGACTAGGGAACACGGGGGAACTGGTTTAGGTCTACCTATATGTAAAAAGATAATTGAAGAACATTTTGGTGAAATTTGGGTAGAATCTGAAAAGGGTAAAGGATCAAAATTTATCTTTACTTTACCTATTTAGGAGGAAAAATGGCTAAAAAAATATTAGTTGTTGATGATGAAAAACATATAGTTCAAATTGTTAAATTTAATTTGGAAAAAAGGGGAAGTTATGAAGTAGTAACTGCTTCGGATGGAGTAGAAGCACTTTCTGTATATAAATTGGAAGAACCAGATATGATTATATCGGATATTATGATGCCTAATATGACTGGATTTGAGTTGTATGAAGAGCTTAGAAAAATAGATTCGAAAATTCCTTTTATTATATTAACTGCAAAAGGACAAGATTCATATTATGAAGAAGGAAAAGAAAAGGGAATAATAGATTTTTTAACTAAACCTTTTAGTCCTAAATCTTTACTTGCTAGAGTAAAGGAGATGTTGGGAGAATAATGAGAGCATATTTAATTCTTGTAGGAACAGAACTTCTTAATGGGGCTATGTTAGATACAAATAGTATATATATGGCAGATGAACTTAATAAATTGTCTATAGAAGTTGTTGGTAAAATAGCCTGTATGGATAAGGTGGGAGATATAGTAGAAGCAATAGCTTTTGCTAGGAGTAGAAGTGACATAGTAATACTCTCAGGCGGATTAGGACCTACTATTGATGATGTAACAAAAGAAGCAATTTCAGAATATTTGGAAAAAGACTTAGTTGTAGATGAGTTTCATAAAAAAGAAATGGAAAAAAAGTTTTCTGAAAGAGGCATAAAAATCCTTGAAAAAAATATCAAAGAAGTAATGGTTATAAAAGATAGTAAAGTTTTTCATAATGAACCTGGTATCGCACCAGGCTTTTATGGTGAAAATATAGCTGCTTTTCCTGGAGTACCTAGGGAATTAAAAAATCTCTTTCCAAAATTTTTAGATTATATAAAAAAAGAAAATTCTTTAGAAAACTCTCTTATTATAAGAGATTTGATAGTTTTTGGTATACCAGAATCTATACTAGAAGAAAAAATAATAGGCTTATTTGAAGATAATTATATAACTATTGAGTTTTTGGTTAAAGATTATGGTATAATAGTAAGGTTGATAGGTGACTATAAAAATAAATCGTATATAAATGATAAAATAAATGAGATAGAGAAAATTTTAGGTACAAATCTGATATCGACAGATGGAAGAAAGGGAGTAGAAGTATTAGTTTCTAAACTAATAGAAAAAAAGTATAAGATAAAAGTAGCAGAATCTTGTACTGGTGGGATGATAGCTTCTACCTTAGTATCACTTCCTGGTGTATCTAGTGTTTTTGAAGAAGGTTATGTAACATACAGTAATGAAGCTAAGGAAAAAATACTAAGAGTAAAAAAAGATACATTAGCAGATTACGGAGCTGTAAGTAAAGAGACTGTAACTGAAATGCTCTTAGGTTTAGATAGTGATACAGCAATAGCTGTATCTGGAATAGCTGGTCCAGGCGGAGGAAGCGAAGAAAAGCCAGTAGGAACAGTCTATATTGGAGTTAAGGTAAAAGAGGATATTAGGGTAGAAAGATATGAAATAAAAGGGGAAAGAGAAAGGGTTAGACAAAGAAGTTGCCAACAGGCAGTGTTTAATCTTTTGAATATGCTTAGATAGAAAGAGGGTTTGCAATATGTTAGGAGAAAAGATAAAAAAAACTAGAAATGAAAAGGGTTTTTCACTGAGAGACCTTGCAGCTATGGTAGATTTATCAGCTAGTTTTTTATCACAAATTGAACAAGGGAAAGCTTCACCATCTATTGAAAACTTAAAAAAAATTGCCAATTGTTTAGATGTAAGAGTAAGTTATCTTATTGAAGATGATGAAGTAAAAAAAGATACTGTATTAGTAAGAAAAAATGAAAGAGATAGTATAGAAAGTATCGATTCAAATACTAAAATCTCATTACTTACTAGTTCAGATATAGAAAAAAATATGGAGCCTATATTTTATGAAATAGGACCAAAGGGTGAAAGTGGCAGAGAACCATTTCAACATCCAGGAGAAGAGTTTGTTTTTGTACTTGAAGGTCAATTAGAAGTATATATAAACGACAAGAAATATGAGTTAGTTGAAGGAGATAGTTTATACTTTAAATCTACTCAAAAACACAAATTTTCTAATCCAACTGATGGAATGACGAAAGTTTTATGGGTAGTAACACCTCCTACTTTTTAACTTTTAGTAGAAAGGACACTATGGAAGCAAGAGCAAGAGAAATTAAAATAATTGTTTTAGATGTAGATGGAACTCTTACTGATGGAAATATCTATATAGATAACAATGGAATAGAAACAAAAGCCTTTAATGTTAAGGATGGTTTTTCTATAGCAAGTGGAAAAAAATTGGGGATTAAATTTGCGATAATAACAGGAAGAAGCTCAAAAGTTGTTGAGAAAAGAGCTTTGGAATTAGGTATTGAAGATGTGTATCAAGGGGTACATAACAAAATTGAAAAGTTGGATGAATTACTAGCTAAATATGGAATGACATATGAAAATTGTGCATATATGGGTGATGACATAAATGACATTCCAGCAATGAAAAGATCAAATTTTGTAGGTGTACCAGCAGATTGTGCTGATGCAGTTATGGAATATGCTCATTTTGTTGCTAAATCTAATGGTGGATGTGGAGCTGTTAGGGAGTTCGTGGATTATATTTTAAAAGTTCAAGGACTTTATTCAAAAATTTTAGATAGTTATAAATCTATTTAGTTTGGAGGATTAATATGGAAAAACTTGAAATAAAGGTACTAACATCAGTAAGACTTGCAAAATTATTTATAGCAGGAAGTAGATGGGTATCTAAATACGCAGATGTACTTAATGACTTAAATGTTTATCCTGTACCAGATGGAGATACTGGAACGAATATGTCAATGACACTACAAGCAGTGGAAAATGACCTTATTAGACTCAATGACGAAATGACTATGGACGGTCTTATAGAAACTGTTTCAGAATCAGTGTTATTAGGGGCTAGAGGTAATTCAGGAACAATTTTATCACAAATAATCCAAGGTTTCTTAAATGGTATAGTTGGAAAAACTGAACTTGATATTAAAGATGTTGTACATGCTTTTGATAAAGCAAGAGAATTAGCTTATAAATCTGTTACAGAACCAGTAGAAGGAACAATTCTTACTGTTATAAGAGTAGTAGCAGAAGAAGCTAAAAAATGGCCAGAAGATAAAGATGACTTTTTGGAGTTCTTAACATACATCAAAGAGGTGGCTGGTAGAACAGTAGAAGAAACTAAAGAGATGTTACCTAAATTAAAAGAAGCAGACGTAGTTGATGCTGGTGGTAAAGGGCTTTATTATTTCTTAGAAGGATTTGAAAAATCTGTTACAAATGCAGATATGTTAAAAGATCTTGAAAGAATAGTAAATAACCAAAAGAAAAGAAAAACTTTAGTTGATATAGTTGAAGAAGAAATAACTTATGGTTATTGTACAGAATACATCATACTTGCAGGAGATTTTGATTCGAGTGCGTATAAAAAAGAATTAGAGTCTTTAGGAGATTCTATGATAGTTGCACAAACACCTAAAAAGACTAAAACACATATTCATACAGACAATCCAGGTAAAGCACTTGAGATAGCAGCTAAATATGGAGAACTTACAAATATTAAAATAGATAATATGCGTATCCAACATAGAAGTTTGGTAGTAGGAGAAAATGAAAAAACATTTAAAATAACAGATTCTCATATATTAACTGAACAAGGAAATGTTCAAAATGGAATAGCTTATGTACTTGTTGCAGATACAGTTGAAATGGCTGAATTATTTATTAAAACTGGTGCAGCAGCAGTACTTATAGGTGGACAAAGTAAAAACCCAAGTGTAGCTGATTTTGAAGAAATATTTGGAGCAATAGACTATGATAAAGCATTAGTACTTCCAAATAATAAAAACATAATTAGTGCAGCTAAGATAGCAGCTGAGAGAAATAAAATTGAAACTTTAGTATTAGAAACTAAAACAATGTTAGAAGGATATTTCTTCTTAAAAAATAAAAATGAAGATTTAGAATTAGTTTCAAGTGAAGCTAATAGAAATATTTCTATTGAAATAACTAAAGCAGTAAGAGATACAAGAGTAGATAACTTGGAAATAAAACAAGGAAACTATATCGCTTTAGTAAATGGAAAAATAAGATATACTGAAGAAAAAGTAGAAGAACTTATAGGAGATATTTATAGAGAACTTATAACAAAAGATACTCTTAGAATATTTGCAGTTCAAGGAAAAGAAACAACTAAAGCTGGGAATGATATGTTAGTATCACCAGAATTAGAACTTACAGTATATGAAGGTCAACAAGAAAATTATAGCTACTATATTTATATAGAAAATAGAGATCCTAACTTACCAGAAGTAGCAATTGTCACAGACAGTGCTTGTGAGTTAAGCCAAGATTTGTTAAATGAACTTGGTGTAACATCGGTTCCTATATTAATCAACTTTGGTAATGAAAGTTATAAAGCTGATATAGAAATGGACAAAGAAACTTTCTGGAAAAGAACTTTAAGTGGTGAAATGGCAAAAACAGCTCAGACATCACCAGCAGAGATAAAAAATGCTTTTGAAAAATTATTCGCAAAAGGATATAAAAAGGTAATAGCTTTACACCTATCGAGTAAGATGAGTGGACAACAACAAGCAGCAAAACTAGCAAGATCAATGACTGGAAGAGAAGATGATATTGCTATTGTTGACAGTAAAGGAGTTACACTTATACTTGGTCATTTAGTTATGGGAGCAGCAAACCTAGCTAAAAAAGGTGAAAGTTTTGAAAATATCATAAATTGGGTTGAAAATACTAGGGAAAAAGCGAAAGCGTATTTCATAGTTAATGACCTAAAATACTTGGAAAAAGGTGGTCGTATAGGTAAAGCCTCTGCAGTAATTGGAGGAATGCTTAAGATGAAACCTATATTAAAAGTAGAAGATGGTGAAGTTTGCCGTGCTGGAAAAGCAATAGGAGAAAAAGCAGCTATAAGAGCTATAGAAAAATATGTCAAAGATGAAGCTAAAAATGGAAGTGTTATAGCATATCCAATTTGGGGTGGAAAAGCAGAAGAATTAGGAAACGCAGACAAGATTAAATTAAATCTTGAAAAAAATCCTAAGATAGATATTAGAGGTAGATTCCAAATTGGACCAGTTATAGGAGCTCATTCAGGACCTATTTACGGAATAGTATTTTATCCTAAAATTAACTAGCAAAGAGTAGCCATTAGGCTACTCTTTGATTTGTATTAAGAATGAGAAAAGGAGGAGTTATGAAATTATCTACATATTTAGATGAAAAATTTATCTTTCCCCATTTAAGTGGAAAAAATAAAGACGAAGTAATAGAGAATTTAGTTAAACAACTTGCAAATTTAGATAAAAATATTAATCTTTGCAGTACTAAGATGAAAGAAGCTATATTAAAAAGAGAGCATGAAATATCTACCTGCATTGGAAATGGAATTATTATACCTCATGCGAGGGTAGAAGATTATGATGATGTAGCAGTTATTATAGCAAAATTAGATAAAGACGTAGAAACAGAAATAGCAGCTTTACATCAGAAAGCAAATGCAGACATAGTATTCATGATAGTAGCAGGAAAAACTAAAAATAAAATTATATTAAAATTGATGTCAAGTGTTAGTAGATTAGCTCAAAATACTGAATTTTTGGACAGGCTTAGAAAAGAAGAAAATCCTCAAGAAATAGTTAAACTTATAAAAACATTTGAAAAAGAAGTTAAAGATAGAATAACAGCAGAAGATATAATGAACTCAAAAATTCAACCAGCGTCATTAAATGACACTATTGAAGAAATTGCAAAAAGACTTATTGTAGAAAATAGAACTGGTTTTCCAGTAGTAGATGATTTTGGTAATTTTGTAGGGGAAATTACTGAAAGAGAACTTATTGAATATGGTATGCCAAAATACACAAGTTTGATGTCAGACTTGAGTTTTATGACAGTTGGTGAACCATTCGAAGAATATTTTAAAAATGAAGAAAGGGTTACAGTAGAAGAACTTTATAGGAAAAATCCTGTGATAGTAGATAGGAAAGCTAGTATTATGGAAATTAGTTTTACTATGGTTACCAAAGGGAATACAAGACTTTATGTAGTAGAAGAAGGGCAATATTTCGGGTCTATAGTTAGATCAGATATTATAAAAAAAGTACTACATATATAATAAAGTGGGGGACATAGGTAATTAAGGATTCGGAGGTAAAAATGCAGTTTATAATAGGAATGACAATATTTATTGTAACATTTTATTTGATAGTAACAGAAAAAGTCCCTGGAGCATTAGCAACACTTGGAGGAGGGCTATTAATGGCTCTTGTTGGAATACTAAATGAAGAACATGCTTTAGAAGCAGTTGCCTCAAGGCTAGAAATATTATTTTTATTAGTAGGAATGATGATAATAGTTCATATTATCTCTGAAACAGGAGTATTCCAGTGGTTTGCCATAAAAGTTGCTCAGTTTGTAAGAGGAAATCCATTTCCTTTAATAGTTTTACTTTCTGTAGTAACAGCAGTTTGTTCAGCATTTTTAGATAATGTAACAACAATACTTTTAATGGCGCCAGTATCAATATTACTTGCTAATCAACTAAAAGTTAGTCCATTTCCATTTTTGATGGCAGAAATTATGGCAGCTAACATAGGAGGATCGGCATCTCTTATAGGAGATCCAACTCAACTTATTATTGGAAATGAAGGGAACCTTGGATTTAATGATTTTTTATTGAATACAGCACCAGTTTCTCTTATATCTTTAGTAGTTCTTCTACTCACAATCTACCTCCTATATAGAAAAGAGTTAGTTGTAAGTAGAGATTTAAAAGCTAAAATAATGGAACTTGATCCTTCAAGGGCATTAAAGGATAAAAAATTATTAAAGCAAGCACTTATAATATTTGCTTTAGTAATAATTGGATTTGTGTTAAATAATTTTATCAATAAAGGTTTAGCTATAATATCTCTTAGTGGAGCTGTAGCTCTACTTATCGTAGCTAAGAAAAAACCAGAAGAAGCATTTAAACATGTAGAATGGGATACTTTATTTTTCTTTATAGGTTTATTTATCTTGATAGAAGGAGTAGAAACGATACACCTTATAGATATGATAGGTGACCGAATGGTAGAGTTTACTGAAGGACATGCAAAAATAGCTGCTATGGTAATACTTTGGGTATCTAGTATATTTACATCTATTATAGGGAACGTAGCTAGTGCAGCAACCTTTTCTAAAATTGTGCATTTTATGATACCTTATTTTGACAATATAGATCCCCAGGCCTTTTGGTGGGCATTGTCATTTGGAACTTGCTTAGGGGGAAATCTAACAATACTTGCTTCAGCAACTAATGTTGTTGCAATAGCAGCAGGAGATAAAGCAGGAGTTAAAATAAGTTTCTTACAATTTATGAAATTTGGAAGTTTTATAGCTATCCAGTCACTTGTAATAGCAAGTGTTTATATATTATTTAGATACTTCTAAATAATAAGGGAGAAAGTCAGAATGAGTGTACATTTAGGTATTGGAGTTTTAATTTTTGTAGTTAGTTTTTATTTTATTGTTAGTGAAAAGATAGCGCCAGTTTGGGCTGCATTATTTGGTGGAATGCTTATGGTACTTACAGGTATTATAAATGAACATGAAGCTTTTGATGCAATAGCTCAAAACTTGGAGATTATTTTTTTATTGATGGGTATGATGATTATAGTTAATGTTATAGCTGAAACAGGTTTATTTCAATGGTTTGCAATTAAAATAGCACAATTTGTAAAGGGAGAACCTTTTGCATTAATGGCTTTATTAGCAATTATAACAGGAGTTTTTTCAGCATTTTTAGACAATGTAACAACTATACTTCTCATGGCACCAGTTTCAATATTGCTTGCATCACAGCTAAAAGTAGATGCTTTTCCATTTTTGATGGCAGAAATAATGGCATCAAATATTGGTGGAGCAGCGACTTTGATAGGTGATCCACCTAATTTAGTTATAGGTGCAGAAGCAGATTTTGGATTTAATGATTTTTTAATACATATGGCACCTATTGCAATTATTAATTTAATAGTTGTTATTGGAATATTTTATGTATTATTTGGTAAAAAGATGAAAGTAAGTAGAGATTTGAAAGCCAGAATTATGGAGTTAGATGCAAAAAAAGCTTTGAAGAATAAAAAGTTAGTTAAACAAGCTTTGACTATATTCTTTATTGTAATTATTGGTTTTTTAACAGATAGTATCTTTCATAGAGGTTTAGCAGTAATAGCAGTAAGTGGAGCAGTTTTTTTATGTATATTAATAAAAAGAGATCCTCACAATACTTTAAAAGAAGTTGAATGGGATACTTTATTATTCTTTATAGGTTTATTTGTTTTAGTAAAAGGTATAGAAGAACTTAATATAATAGATATGATTGGAGAAAAGATTATTGCATTAGTTGATGGAAATATGACTTTATCTTCATTATTTATACTTTGGTTCTCTACGTTTTCTACATCAATAATTGGTAATGTTTCTCATACAGTTACATTTGCCAAAGTAATACATGTAATAAGCCCACATTTTTCTGGGTTTAATACAGATATATTTTGGTGGGCATTATCAATGGGAGCTTGTTTTGGAGGAAATGCAACTCTTGTTGCTTCTGCAGCAAACTTAGTAGCTTTAGGTGTTTCAAATAAATCTGGAAGAAAAATAACATTTAGTGAATTTATAAAATATGGTATTTCCATAACTATAGTTACAACTGTAGTTGCATCTATATATTTATATATGAGATATTTATAAAATCATAGGAGCCCTTGGAGAACTTGCTGAATTTTGAATTTTATGATAAAATAGAATGAAAAATAAGTGAAAGAGAGAGGTAAATAAATGGATATGAGGTTTATAACTATGTTTATATTCCTAGGAACTATTACTTTCTTTGGTGGATTCAGATAGGGGAAAAGAGCTTAACTTTGTTGTTAAGCTCTTTTATTTTACTTTTAATATAAATCTTTTAAAAGTTTATTTCTTGTTCATAGATTGAAAAAAGGTATCATAAGTGATAAAATAGAGTGTAAGATTATTAAGGAGGAAAATTATGATATTAATTACAGGAGCAGCAGGATTTATAGGAAGTGCACTTGTTTGGAAATTAAATGAATTAGGAAGAAATGATTTGATTTTAACAGACAAATTGAGAACAGAAGAAAAATGGCAAAATATAGCAAAAAGAGATTATTATGATTGGGTAGATAGAGATGAATTATTTGATTGGTTAGAAATAAAAGAAAATGCAAAAAAAATAGATGTAGTAATACACATGGGAGCTTGTTCAGCTACAACAGAAGCTGATGCAGATTTTTTAATGAAAAATAACTTTGAGTTTAGTAAAAAATTATGGAATTTCTGTATAGACAATGATGCACAATATATATATGCTTCAAGTGCAGCAACATATGGAATGGGAGAAGAAGGATATGATGATAAGATAGATTTAAATGGACATCTAAACCTTAGACCACTTAATAAATATGGTTATTCTAAAAAAATATTTGACGTATGGGCGTTAAAACAAGAAAGAAAACCAAAACAATGGGTAGGTTTAAAATTCTTTAATGTTTATGGACCACAAGAATACCACAAAGGTAGAATGGCTTCTATGGTTTTCCATTCATACAATCAAGCAATGGAAAATGGATATGTTAAACTATTCAAATCACATAAAGAAGGATATGCAGACGGAGAACAACTTAGAGATTTTGTATATATAAAAGATGTAGTAAAAGTAATGAATTTCTTTATTAATAATAAAGATAAGAGTGGAATATATAATTTGGGAACAGGAAAAGAAAGAAGTTTTTATGACTTGTCTAAAAACACACTTTTATCAGCAGGTAAAAAAGATGATATAGAATTTGTAGATATGCCAGAAGATTTGAGAGGAAGATACCAATACTTTACTAAAGCTGAAATGGACAAATTAAAAGAAGTTGGTTATACTGAAGAATTTTATTCTCTTGAAGAAGGTGTAAAAGATTATGTAGAAAACTATCTTAGTCAAGAAGATAAGTACCTTTAAGGAGGATTAAATTGAATTTATTTATATATATTTTAATACTAGCAGTTGTTCAAGGAATAACAGAATTTTTACCTGTTAGTAGTACGGGGCATATGATATTAGTTGATCAGTTTATCAATCCAGAAGGAATTAGTAAAAACTTTAAAGATGCCTTTTTGGTGATAGTTCAATTTGGGTCAATACTTTCTGTAGTAGTTTATTTTTGGAAAGATATTAATCCTCTTGTTAGAAACAAAGAAGTTGTTGTAGAAAAATTAACTTTGTGGAGCAAGATATTAGTTGGAATAATCCCAGCAGGTGTAATAGGCTTTTTAATAGATGATTATATATCAGAATACTTTTATGATAATAGTTATATAGTGGCTATTATGTTAATAGTATATGGAATAGCTTTCTTATTTACAGATAAATTAAGTAAAACAAATAAAAAAACAAATACTTTAGGAGAAATAACATATAAATTAGCATTTATTGTAGGGTTATTTCAATGTTTGGCTATGATACCAGGAACTTCTAGATCTGGTGCAACAATAATTGGGGGATTATTGTTGGGGATGAATAAAAGTGTAATTGCTGAATTTTCATTTTTCTTAGCTATACCTACTATGTTTGGAGCTACTTTGTTAAAATTAGTAAAAAATGGCGTGAATTTTACTAACTCAGAATGGCAACTAATAATTTTTGGAAGTTTAATAGCATTTATTGTATCTTTAGCTAGTATCAAATGGTTAATGGGATACATTAAAAAAAGAGATTTTAAAGTTTTTGGTATATATAGAATAGTAGTAGGAATTTTTGTTTTAGTAGTATTAAATTTAATTTAGTAAGGGGTGTTAATAGTGAAGATAATTGATATATTAAAAAAAGCAAAAGAAGAAAAAGCGTCTGATATACATTTTGTAGTTGGAAAACCACCAATGTTTAGAATCCATGGTAAACTACATGAACATGGAGAAGAAAGATTGATGCCAGATACAGTAAAAGAACTTATATATTCTATACTTAATGAAGAGCAAAGGATTAAATTTGAATTGGAAAAAGAATTAGATTTTTCCTTTGGAGTAAAGGATATGGGACGTTTTAGAGCAAATATCCATTATCAAAGAGACACTATCGCAGCAGCTCTGAGAGCTATTAATACAACTGTACCATCTATGAAAGAACTTGGTCTGCCAAAAGTACTAAAATCATTTACAGAGTATAAAAATGGATTAGTGCTAGTAACAGGACCGACAGGAAGTGGTAAATCGACTACTCTTGCAACTATGATAGATGAAATTAATAGAACAAAATATGAACACATAATAACTATAGAAGATCCTATAGAATATTTACATAGACATGATAAATGTCTTGTGGAACAAAGAGAAATAGGATCAGATACAGCAAGTTTTGCACTTGCTCTTAGATACGCACTTAGACAAGATCCAGATGTAATTCTTATTGGAGAAATGAGAGATTTGGAAACAATAGAAGCAGCACTAACAGCAGCAGAAACAGGACATCTAGTTTTTGGTACTCTGCATACAAGAGATGCTTCATCAACAGTAGATAGAATAGTAGATGCATTTCCTCACGAACAACAACAACAAATTAGACTTCAGTTATCTAATTCATTAAGAGGAATTGTATCTCAGCAACTGATTCCAAACAAAAATGGTAGTGGTATGGAACTTGCTTATGAAATCCTTGTAGGAACTCCTGCAATAGGAAATCTAATTAGAGAAGCTAAATCACATCAAATTTATTCTATGATACAAACTGGAGGAAAATATGGGATGATTACTATGGATGCCATATTAAAAGAGTTGTTTGAAAGTGGAAAGATTAGTGCAACAGAATTTGATAAAAGAATGAAAAATAGTGAAGGAAGTAATAGTTTTGGAAGTGGAGGAGGAAATGGTTGGAAAAACTTCTAATCATTAATTAGAGAGAATGAATTTAGTAGTAGCAGATTTTGAAGTAAATACTAATAGTATAGATGAATTTTGTAGGATACTTATACCTGAATCTAGGGAGAATATTCATAGAGTAGAAGTTGAATATAAAAATAATTATATTCATATGAAATTAGAGAGTCATGGAAAAGTAGTAGAATTTGTCGTAAAAAATTATGAAGAAAAAATTGCTGAGCAAAAGTTGGTAATGATTAAATCAAGTTTGCTAAAATTTTATAATAAAAATTATAAATGGGGTGGCATGATAGGTGTTAGACCTACTAAAGTAATGAGAAAGCTTTTGAATGCCCAGTTTACTTATGAAGAGATTAGAGAAATATTTAAAGAATTATATTTAGTACAAGATGAAAAAATAGAACTTTTGGAGAGAGTAGTAAAAAAAGAATTAGAATATCTAAATAGAAAACATATAAATGTATATGTAGGAATTCCATATTGCCCAACTAAATGTAGATACTGTTCTTTTGCTAGTTATGAATTTAGAGGGAAACAAGGAGAAGCATATGCTGAGTTTGTAGAAACTTTGTTAGAAGAAATAGATTTAACAGGAAAACTTTTTGAAGAATTAAATATGCCTCTTGAAAGTATATATATAGGTGGGGGAACTCCAACTACCCTTAATGAAAAAGATTTAGAAAGAGTTCTTAAAGACCTTAGGGAAAAATTAGATCTATCTAAAATTAGGGAGTTTACGGTAGAAGCTGGTAGAATAGATACTCTTAATAGCGAAAAACTTGCTATTATGAAAAAATATGGAGTAGATAGAATTAGCATAAATCCACAAACTTTTAATGAAAAAATCTTAAAAGAGTTAAATAGGTATTTTGATAAAGACTTGTTTGATAAAATATACAAAGAAGCAAAAGAGTTAGGATTTATTATCAATATGGACCTTATAGTAGGTTTACCTAATGAAGGAACAAAAGATATATTATATACTCTAGACAAAGTAAGTGGATATGATATAGATAACCTTACAATACACGTATTAGCTTTGAAAAAAGCTTCTACCCTCTTCAAAGAAGGTCACATCCATGAAGATGTAGATTATGAATTAATTAGTAATAAGATAAAAGAAATTTGTAATAAAAATGAACTTTATCCATATTATATGTATAGGCAGAAAAATAGTCTAGACTGGGGAGAAAATGTAGGTTATTCAAAACTAGGAAAAGAATCTATATTTAACATAGAAATGATAGAAGAAAATCAATCTACCTTTGGTTTGGGAGGTGGAGCTATAAGTAAACTTATAGTGAGAGTAGAAGAAGATGGTAGAGACAATATAGATAGAATAGTTAATCCAAAAGAACCGATTAGTTACATTAAAGAAATGAAAGATCGATTTGAGAAAAAGAAAAAACTTTTCAAACTATGGAAAGAGCAATAAATAAAATTTAAAGCTGGCATTAAGCCAGCTTTATTTATTAATTAAATATTCTTTAATACCAATTTTTTTAATATCATAATTATTTGAACCAACGATATCTTCATAGTCAATAAGGATGTTTTCAAAAGAAAGTATTTTGTATTCTTCTTTTAAGGGATGCTTATCTAAACCAGAAAGGTAAAAATATTCTTCTTTTCCTCTAAAAGAATCTCCTCGATTAACAAATTCATTTAATTCTGCTCTAGCTAAATTAAATTCAATAAATTTTTCAGTTGTAAACATATCTTGTACTTCTAATCTGGTAAACAGACCTTTTTTAATACCTTTTAATAAAGATTTTTTTGGAAAAATTACAATATCTACACCATAATCTTTAATTAATTTATCAGATAAATCGTCTAAAAAAGTAACTTCATTTGATAAGTGGATTTCATAAGGATTATAACTATCTTCATTATATCCAATAATTAGGCTATTTTCATTTTTTACTTTTTCATCTGTCCAACTAATATAATTTGTAAGGTCCCCATCGTAACCAAATTTTTGAGGGTTAAGAACATTACCTCTTGATTTTAGCTGAGCTTTTTTTAATTGAAATCCAATTTGGTCTTTTTCATATTCATCATTTTCTTTATCATAAGAAAATTCAATAACACTAATCCCATAATTTGGGATAATATATGAACTTCTAAGTTCACCTTCATATTCCAAAACTTCTACTCCAAAATCATATAAGTTTTCCCTAGATTCAAATATTGCAGTGATATATGGGAACTCTTTCAAAATTTGGACATTTTCTTCCCTTTCAAGATCAGTAACTAAAAAGAAAAAATCAACATTATCTTCTAACATATACATTAAGTTTGTTAATTCTCTTTTATATGGAATTTGTCCTTTTATATCTTCTTGATATATATTAGTAACTCCAGCGACAGCTACCATATAGTCATTCATTTTCATCAATTGATAAGGAACTATATCTTTTGAAAATATGTTAAGTGTTGATGGTTTTAATTTATCAAAATTAATATAATTTCTCCAAAGATACTCATTTCTACCAAAAAAATTAAAGTTAAAACCAACTTTATTGATAAAAGTAGTAAAAAGTTCATTTTTTATATTGTATTCAGTCATGTTATTACCTACATTAAGTTTAATAACGTTTCCATGAGTAGATTCTTTTTCTTTTTCTAATTCTTGAATAGCAGTTTTTACCGAATCAACACTGCTATAGTTACCATTGTAATATCCTGTAGAAATAATAGTAAAATCTACTCCTTCAGCAAACAAGCTCAAAGTAGAAATAATAAATAATAATATAAGTTTTTTCATAGTTTACCCCTTGTTTTTATTCCATTTTAAGTACTGGGCGATAAATGGACTAATGTCACCATCCATAACTGCATTAACATTACCAGACTCAAAGTTCATTCTATGATCCTTTACTAGTGTATATGGTTGGAAAACATATGATCTAATTTGGTTACCCCAAGAAATATCACTTTGTTCTCCTTGGATTTTTTTCATCTCTTCTTCTTTTTTCTTAAGTTCAATTTCAAACAATTTTGATTTTAAGATTTTCATAGCAGTTTCTCTATTTTTTATCTGAGATCTTTCATTTTGACAAGTAACTACTGTGTTTGTTGGAAGGTGAGTGATTCTTACAGCCGAATCAGTCATGTTTACATGTTGACCTCCAGCTCCACTAGCTCTATATGTGTCTATACGTAAGTCACCTTGATTAATTTCTACTTCTACAGTATCATCAATTTCCGGTACAACATCTATAGAAGCAAAACTAGTATGTCTTCTTTTATTAGCATCAAATGGAGAAATTCTAACAAGTCTATGAACACCTTTTTCTCCCTTTAAATATCCATAAGCATATGGACCACTAATTAAAAATGTAATTGATTTAAGTCCAGCTTCTTCACCATTTAAAGAATCTAAAACTTTTAAAGTATATCCTTCTTTTACACACCATCTAGAATACATTCTATATAACATCTCAGCCCAATCACAAGCTTCTGTACCACCTGCACCCGAATGAACAGTCATTATAGCATTATTATCGTCATATTTCCCATCTAACAATAGTTTTATATTAAATTCTTCTAATTCTTTTGAAAGTTCATTGA
>CAZHXU010000035.1:0-19781 GCA_964536535.1 uncultured Fusobacteriaceae bacterium | reverse complement strand
TATAGAGTTTAAGCAGAGAGAAATCTTTAAAATGGATATAATTACAATTATAAATTATAAAGGATTATAAGTTGGACTTATTGAAAATTTGTTTAATATATGGTAATATCTAGGATGAATAATTGTTTATTGATGTAATATACAAAAACCAAGGGGGAATGTAATGAAAATAATCTCAGTTGTAAATCAAAAAGGAGGAGTAGCAAAAACTACTTCAACACAAAATATTGGTGTAGGACTTACTAAATTAGGAAAAAAAGTACTTCTTATTGATTTTGACCCTCAAGGTAACCTTACATCTGGTTTTGGCATAGATAAGAGAGAGCTTGATGCTACTATATATGATCTTATGAAAAATAGAGCTTTGGGTCAATATGATTTGGCTGTTAGCGATATAGCTATAGAAAAAGAAGGAGTAAAAGTTCTTCCTACAAATATAAAAATGTCAAAAATAAATATTGAATTAGGTGGTATACCAGGAAAAGATAATCTATTAAAAGAGATTATAAAAGATACTTTTGGGTATGATTATGTTCTTATAGATTGTCCTCCAAGTTTAGATACATTAACATTTAATGCACTTACTGCAAGTGATTTTGTATACATACCAGTTCAAACAGAATATTATGCTCTTGAAGGAATCGTAGAGCTTATGGACACTATAGAGATGGTAAAAGCAAGACTTAATGACGAATTAGAAATTGGAGGGGTATTTGCTACTATGGTAGACGGTAGAATAAATCTTCATAATGAAGTTATAAGTCAATTACAATCATATTTTGGTGAAAAAATGTTTTCTTCAGTAGTTAGAAGAAATGTTAAAATTAGTGAAGCATCATCTCATGGTATATCAATATTTGAATATGCAGAAAAAAGTAATGGTTCAAAGGATTATATAGACCTTTGTAAGGAGATAGTTGAAAGAGAGGGAAATTAATGGCACTTAAACTGGGAAACAACCCACTATTAAATAGAGACAATAAAAAAAATCTACAGGAAGAAAAAGAAAAAGAAGTAGAGAGAGTTGTTAAACAGTATGGGCGTTTATTACACCTTAATAAAGAAATTATTGAAAAAATCGATTTTGATGATAAACTATATATAAATAGGCTTTATAATGATGAAATAGAATTAGAAGTAGAAGAATTAAAAGAGAGTATTAGAAAGATAGGATTAATTAATATTATATATCTACAAGAAAAAGAAAATGGGAAGTTTAGGTTGATTAGTGGCCTAAGACGTTCACAAGCTTGTAGAGAACTTTATGATGAAGGTTTTGAAGTTAGAGGTAGGGATCGTATTGTTATCCTTGATAAAAGTACTCCACTTGAATACCTTGATACAGTTTCTGTAGATGAAAATATTCAAAGAAAGAATTTAAGTATTCTAGAACAGTCTTATAAGTTTAATAGGGAAGCGAATAAAAAAAATAAAAAGATAGATGATATTCTTGAAGAATATAATATTAGTAAAAAAAGCTTTTATAGAATAAAAAACGCTATGAATTATCCACAAGAATTGAAAGATATAATCGAAGAAGTTGGTGTTGATAAAGGGGAACTTATCAATAAAATTATATCTTATTCAGTAGGTGAAGATATAAAAGTACTAATATCTAAACTTAAGAAATATCAAAGAAATGAATTAAGAGAAGTATTAAAAGAAGTACAAAATAAAAAAGAAAAGAAACAAGAGATAGAGCTTAAGAGTAATAAAAATCAAATTAAATTTGTTATAAAGAATGAAATTAATGATGATTTAAGAGATTATTTTGAAAAGCTAAAGAAAATGATAGAAGAAGGCGATTATTCTTTTATTAAGTAGATTGAGAGGGTTTGGTTTATATGGCAGTAGTACAATTTGTACCTAGGCAAGGGATAGAGCCATTGTTTGCAGTAAAACTTAGTCCTACACTGAGTAAAGTAGTGCAAGGATTAGATGAGCAAGAAGCAAAACAATTGCTTAAAAGGGTATTAAATGTAAAGGAAAAAAGGGTTGTTAATCTTAAACAAGTAGAAGATGCACAAGGAAATTTGGGTCACATTTTTATATTATATGATTATTTGTATAACAAAATTGAACCTAAAGTATCTATACCTCAAACAGATGATGGGTACTTTGATTTTAAGATATATCAATTAGATTTTAATAGAACTATAAATCTTGAGAATATAATTGAAGATCAAAAAATGTTTTTTGGAAGATAGCATTAGCTATCTTTTATTTTGTTTCAATAGAAATCTTATAGATAAAGTATAAATTATAAGTGATGATAAGATTATAAATTATAGAGGATGATAATATGTATGATTTGATAGTAATAGGTGGAGGACCAGCAGGTATTTTTGCCAGTATATTTGCAAAAGAAAAAGGAAAAAAAGTTCTTTTGTTAGAAAAGATGGAAAAGATAGGAAAAAAACTTTTGATAGCAGGCAGTGGTCAATGTAATTTGACTCATAGTGGTGATTATAAAGAGTTTTTGAAAAGATATGGAGATAATGGGAAATTTTTAAAGAGAGCTCTATATAAATATTCACCAGAACACATGAAAGAATTTTTTAAAGAAAAAGGGTTGGAGCTTGTAGTTAATGAAAAGGGGAAATATTTTCCTAATACATATAAATCTATTGATGTTTTAAACCTTTTAAAAAAGGAGCTTTTGGGAGTAGAAGTTAGAATTAATTCGGAAGTTTTAGGTGTTGAAAAAGTAGAAGATAAATTTTTATGTAAAACAAAGGATGATAAGTTTTATGGCAAAAATCTTTTGATTGCAACAGGAGGTTTGTCAATTCCACAAACTGGATCTAGTGGTGATGGATATAAATTTGGAAGAAATTTTGGGCATAAAGTAGAAGAATTAGGACCTTCATTAACTCCTTGTTATGTAAATGATTATATCTACTCAGATTTATCTGGAATATCTTTTAGAGAAGTAGAAATAAACATATATAGACAGGATAAATTAGTTAAAAATCTACAAGGAGATTTGTTATTTACTCATAAAAACTTGAGTGGTCCAGTAATTATTGACGGTTCTAGATATATGCAAAAAGGTGATAGTTTAGAAGTAAAATTTGTAAAAGTAAAAAAGGAAAAATTTGAAGAAGAATTTAGGAAAAATATTAGAATAAATAGTAATAAACAATTAAAAAACCTAATTTTTGATGAAAATTTATCTAATAGATTTGTAGAAAAAGAATTGAAGATACTGGGAATAGATAAGGATAAAAAAGGTTCTGATTTGAAAAAAGAAGAAATTTTGAGCATTATTAGAAGCTTTTGTCAAAAAAGATTTGTGATAAGCTCTCTTGAAGGGTATAATGTAGCCATGGCAACTAGAGGTGGTATTAGTTTAGATGAAATAAACAAAAACACCTTTGAAAGTAAATTAGTAGATAATCTATACTTTGCAGGAGAAGTACTTGATTTGGATGGAGATACTGGTGGATTTAATATACAGTGTGCATATGCAACAGGTGCTTTGGTAGCAGAGAGTATATAGGAGGCAAGATGGATTTTAAAGAAAAATTAGAAGATTTGATGCTTTTAGGAAGAGAAGTGTGTTTGGAACTTTTAAAAGTTGCAGATGATGAATTAAGAAGGTCTATAGAAGTAGAAGATATAGAGAAGAAAAAAAGCATTTTAAAAGATGTAATACCTCATTATCAAAGAATATATGCTGAGTTTGACCGTGAGTTAGACGAGTATGATATAGATGAGGAAATGGTAGAAAAAGTAGAAGCAATAGTATATAAATTATTAGAAGATAATAAATTAGATGAAGAAAAATTATGGGATAATGTTAGACTTAGACTAGAGTTTAAAGGAGATTCTGGTGCTGAAGCAGTAAAAAATCTTTTTGATTTTCAATTAAAAGAAGTAAAAGATGAAATTAATAAGTTATTAACTATAGAAAAAGATTTATTAGAAAAACAAAAGAAGTTTGAAATGGAGCTTGCTGATGCTATCCAAGAAAAAGATGAAATAGTAGCTTTTGAAAAAGTAAAAACAAATTCAGATAAAATAGATAAATTGGGACACAAACTAGAAGAACTAGAAATAAAAGTATTAGAGTTAGAATATAACCTCAGAACAAAATGGAGATATGAAATTTATGGAACTATGTCAAAAGAAAAAGTATTAGAAATCTATAAGGATGTGGTATAATTGGGTAATCTAACGAAAGGGGAATTCATTAGGAATAATCTTATGTATATATTAGCGATAGTAATAATAGTTTTTGGAGTTACAACATATTTAAAAGGTAGAGCACAAACAAAATTTAATTTTATAGATTTTAAGGAGGTAAAAATGGAGAATAACTTTGATTTGAAAGCAATAATTAAAACAGATAAAGGTGATATAAATATTATTTTGAAACCAGAAGTTGCACCTATAACTGTAACAAACTTTGTAAACCTAGCAAAAAGAGGTTACTATAATGGTCTTAAATTCCATAGAGTAATAGAAGACTTTATGATACAAGGTGGAGATCCAACTGGTACTGGAATGGGTGGACCAGGATATAACTTTAGAGATGAATTTGTTGATGGAGTAGTATTTGATAAACCTGGATATTTAGCTATGGCTAATGCTGGACCAAATACAAATGGATCACAATTTTTCATTACTCATGTTTCTACTGAATGGTTAAACTACAAACATAGTATTTTTGGTGAAGTAGTAAGTGAAGAAGATCAAAAAGTAGTAGATTCTATTGCCCAAGGAGACCTTATGAATGAGGTAGTAATCGAAGGTGATGTAGAAGCATTTTTAGAAGTAGTAAAAGAAGCAGTAGATCAATTTAATGAAGCTTTAGATAAACAATAATAAATTTAAGAGTTAGCTATTAGGCTTACTCTTTTTTTATGTATACCAGTATATACTACTAAATTGATACAGTTTCTTTAAAAACAAACACTTTTTATCAGATTTTCAATTTATTTTATGGTTGATAGACTTTGGATTATAAAGTAAAATAAAAATCTGTGTATTAGACTTTTGAATTTATAAAGGAATAATTAAATTATAGATAAATTTAAAAAAATATAGTAGAATTATATAGAGTTTTTAAGTAAGAGGAGGAAAAAATGAAGCTAGAAGAAATATTAGAAAATCTTAAAACAGAAGGATTAGACGTTGTTATCAACATAGGTGTTGCAGTAATAATATGGTTAGCAGGGTCATTTATCATAAGAAAATTAGACTATTTATTAGTTAGTAGAATGGAAAAAAGAAAAGTTGATCCATCACTTACAAGTTTTGCTAAGTCTTTATTAAATGCTATTTTATACATATTGTTAGTAGTAGCAGTTGTATCTCAACTTGGAGTTCAAACAAGCTCGTTAGTAGCTATTGTAGGGGCTGCTGGGTTAGCAATTGGTTTAGCTCTACAAGGGAGTTTATCAAACTTTGCAGGGGGAATATTAATTATAATATTTAGACCATTTAGTGTTGGAGATTTTATTGAATCAGCTGGTACAAGTGGAGTAGTAAAGGATATTCAAATTTTTTCTACTATTTTACATACAGTAGATAATAAAGTTGTAGTAATTCCAAATGCTCAATTATCAAATAATACTATTACTAACTACACAAAAAATGATATAAGAAGAGTAGATCTTAAATTCTCAGTTGCTTATAGTGACAATTTGGATGTAGCCAAAGAAATATTAACTAAAATTGCAAGTAATCATGAAAAAGTTTTAAAAGATCATGATGTTTTTGTTAGATTATCTGAATATGCAAATAGTTCAATAAATTTTACAGTTAGAGTTTGGGCAAAAACTTCAGATTATTGGGAAGTTTATTTTGATATAATGGAAGAAGTTAAGAGTGAATTTGATTCAGCTAATCTTAATATCCCATTCCCTCAAATGGATGTGCATATAAAAAACAATGATTAATAATTTATCAATATAAATTTATACATAATAAGGCGGTTAAGAAGATTAAATTTTTACCGTCTTTTTTTATTACTTGCTTTTATATATAAGCAATATATAGGTATATAAACAATTATATATGCAGTAAATATGTTCCATATAAATGTTTTATTTGAAATATATATATAATTTATATAATATATAATTACGATGGAAAACTATCTATATAAGGAGGGAAAAGATGGGTAGAAGTTTAGCTTATAAGATATTAGAAAAAAATTTGATAAAGGGGAATTTGGTACCTGGTGAAGAGATTACTGTTAAAGTGAATCAAACTTTAACACAGGATTCAACAGGAACAATGGTTTATTTGCAGCTAGAAGCTATGGGAATAAAAGATAAAAAAACAGATTTGTCAGTAGCTTATATTGATCACAATACTCTTCAAGCAGGATTTGAAAATGCTGATGATCATGAATTTATAAAAACAAGTGCTGCGAAATACGGAATTATATATAGTAAACCTGGAAATGGAATATGTCACCAGTTACATTTGGAAAGGTTTGGAAAACCTGGGACTATACTTATTGGTTCTGATAGTCATACACCTACTGGAGGAGGACTTGGGCAGATAGCAATAGGTGCAGGAGGTCTTGATATAGCTATTGGAATAGCTAAAGGAACATACAATCTTCAAGTTCCTAAAGTACTTAAAGTTGATTTGACAGGAAAATTGAGCCCTTGGGTTAGTGCAAAAGATGTTATTTTATATGTTTTAAAAGAATTAACAGTAAAAGGTGGAGTAGGATATATAGTTGAATATGGAGGAGATGGAGTTAAAAATTTAACAGTTACAGATAGAGCAACTATAACTAATATGGGAGCTGAACTGGGTGCAACAACATCTATCTTCCCAAGTGATGAAAATACAAAAGACTTTTTAGTAAGACAAGGTAGAGGGCAAGATTTTGAAAGCTTAGAAGCAGATGAAGATGCTGTATACGATAAAGTACTTAAAGTTGATTTGAATAAATTAAAAGCACAAGTTGCGAGACCACACAGCCCAGACAATGTCTGTGATGTGGTAGATGCAGATAGAGTAAAAGTAGATCAAGTAGCAATAGGAAGTTGTACAAATGCTTCTTATACTGATCTTATGAAAGTTGCAAAAATCTTAAAAGGAAAAAAAGTTCATCCAGATGTAAGTTTGGTAATTTCTCCAGGATCTAGTAATGTACTGAAGATGCTTAGTGAAAATGGTGCATTATCAGACCTTATAGTAGCAGGAGCACGTCTTTTGGAAGCAAGTTGCGGTCCATGTATAGGAATGGGTCAAGCTCCTAAATCAAATGCAGTTTCAATAAGAACATTTAATAGAAACTTTAAGGGTAGATGTGGAACTATGAATGCTGGGGCTTATTTGGTAAGTCCAGAAACAGCAGCAGTAGCAGCTATTGAAGGATATCTAGTAGAACCAAGTGAGTATGGAGATATGCCAGAAGTAATATGGCCAGAAAAGTTTGATTTTGATGAAAACTATTTTGTATACCCATCAGAAAATAGAGATGAACTTGAAGTAGTAATGGGACCAAACATTAAACCATTCCCGCTAAATATAGAATTAACAGATGAAGTATCTGGGAAATTATTGTTAAAAACAGAAGATAATATAACTACAGATGATATTATGCCTTCAAATGCAAAACTTTTACCATTTAGAAGTAATGTACCTGAATTATCAAAACACTGTTTTGGTACTATAGTTGATGATTTTGATACAAGAGCTAAAAATCATAATGGTGGTATAGTAATTGGTGGAGAAAACTATGGTCAAGGATCAAGTAGAGAACATGCAGCATTAGTTCCATTATATCTTGGAGTGAGAGCAGTAGTTACTAAATCATTTGCAAGAATTCATAAAGCAAATTTGATTAATTCTGGAATTTTACCATTTACTTTTGCTAATAAAGATGACTATAGTAAATTTGATGAATTTGATGATTTAGTTTTTGTCGACTTATTTAAGTCATTAGAAGAAGGAAAGAATATAACTCTATTAAATAGGACTAAAGATTTTGGAGTAGAAGTAGAATTTGAAGGTTCAGAAAGAGATATTGAAATTCTTAAAAAAGGTGGATATATTAATTTTATCAAATAAGGGGGAGAATAAATGTACAATATTACACTAATACCTGGAGATGGAATTGGACCAGAAGTAGCAGAAGGTGCAAAAAAAGTTCTTGATGCTACAGGAATTAAAATTAACTGGGATGAAGTAAATGCTGGAGCTGAAGTATATGAAAAAACTGGGGAACTTGTACCTCAAAATGTTTTTGATAGTATAGAAAAGAATAAAATAGCGCTGAAAGGTCCTATCACAACACCAATTGGAAAAGGATTTAGAAGTATAAATGTTCAACTTAGAAAAAAATATGATTTATACTCGAATGTTAGACCTGCTAAAGTATATCCAGGAATAAAAGTTCCTTTTGAAAATGTTAATTTAACAATATTTAGAGAAAATACAGAAGGTTTATATATAGGAAGAGAAGAAAAATTTGGAGAAGAAGAAGCTCATGCTATAAAAGTAATAACAAGAAAAGGTTCTCTAAGAATAGTAAAAGAAGCTTTTGAATATGCAAAAAAACATGGTAAAAAAGAAGTTACAGTTGCTCATAAAGCAAATATATTAAAACATGCAGATGGATTGTTTTTAGAGTGTGCAAGAGAAGTAGCAAAAGATTATGAAGGAATAAATCTTCGTGAAGTAATAATAGATAATATGTGTATGCAACTAGTTAGTAACCCAAGCCAGTTTGATGTAGTAGTTACAATGAATCTTTATGGTGACATATTAAGTGACTTGGCAGCAGGTCTTGTAGGAGGTCTTGGAATTATACCAGGAGCAAATATAGGAGAAGATATGGCTATATTTGAAGCTGTTCATGGTAGTGCACCAGATATTGCGGGGAAAGGGCTTGCTAATCCTACAGCATTAATATTAAGTGGGGTAATGATGCTTAATTACTTGGGTGAAGGCGATAAAGCTAAAATTGTTGAAGAAGCCATAGAAGAAACTTTGGCAGAAAGAAAATATTTAACTAAAGATCTTGGAGGAGAAGCAACAACTATAGAGTATACAAATGCCCTTGTTGATAAAATCAAATCTAAGATAAAATAGGGGGTATAAAATGTCTTATATAAGATTTTCAGGTGTTGATGAAGATATATTCCATAAATTGTCTTTAAAAGCTAAAGAGAATAACTCGATAAAGCCAGAATATTATGAAAAATACAATGTAAAACGTGGGCTTCGTAATTCAAATGGTACTGGAGTTTTGGTTGGTTTGACAGAAATTGGAGATGTTAGAGGATATAAATTGGTAGCAAATGAGAAGATTCCTCATGAGGGAGAGTTATATTATAGAGGAATAGAATTACAAGAATTAGTTAAGGGATTTCAAAAGGATAAACGTTTTGGGTTTGAAGAATGTATCTACTTGCTTTTATTTGGGGATCTCCCTAATAAAAATGATTTAGAAAATTTTCAAAATATACTTACAAAATTTAGGTATTTACCAAAAGGTTTTAAAGAAAAATTGATATTAGAACATCCGAGTAAAGATGTGATGAATCAGCTCCAACGTAGTGTATTAGCTCTTTATACCTATGATGAAATTCCAGAAGATTGCAGTGTTAATAATCTTATTAGCCAAAGTTTGAACCTCATAGCTAAATTACCTATATTAGCAGTATATAGTTATCAAGCAAAAGTTCATAACTATGATAAAAAGAGTCTGATTATACATCCACCTCAAAAAGAGTTAAGCACTGCTGAAAATATTTTATATATGACTAGGGCGGATAATAGTTTTACGAGGGTAGAAGCCGAAGTTCTTGATTTGGCTTTAGTAGTACATGCTGAACATGGTGGTGGAAATAACTCAGCATTTTCAACACATGTACTAGCTTCAAGTGGGACAGATACTTATTCGGTAATATCTTCGGCTATAGGTTCTCTTAAGGGACCAAAACATGGAGGAGCCAACTTAAAAGTATATGAAATGATTGAAGCAATAAAAAAAGATGTAGATAATTATTTAGATAAAAAAGAATTGAAGAATTATTTAAGAAAAATATTAAATAAAGAAGTTTTCGATAAAGAAGGACTTATATATGGAATGGGTCATGCAATCTATACAAAATCAGATCCTAGAGCTGTTTTGTTAAAAGAAAAAGCGAAAGAACTTGCTGAGCATAAGGGAGTTTTAGAAGAATTTTCTCTTTATACTAATATAGAAGAATTAACAAAAGAGTTATTTATAGAATTAAAGGGAGAAAATGGAATTATAACAGCAAATGTTGATTTATATTCAAGTTTTGTTTATAGAATGCTTAAGATTCCTTTTGAATTATTTACTCCACTTTTTGCAATTTCTAGAATGGCAGGATGGTCTGCTCATAGAATAGAACAGGTATTAAGTGATAGGAAAATAATTAGACCAGCATATAAAAATGTATCTGAAGAGAAAGAATATATTAAATTATTTGAAAGATAAAAGAAAAGCTAAAGACGAAAGTCTTTAGCTTTTTATCTATTAATTTTAAATGTATTTGAAGAGATAAGGTTAATGATATCTTCTTTAGTACCTTCTACACTGTCACCTTTTATTGTATGTTTTAATCCTCCAGAACCAATTGCAAACTCAATCGAATCTTGAAGAGAATAATTATTTAGGTAAGCGTATAAAAATCCTCCAGTAAAAGCATCTCCAGTCCCAACTCTATCTATAATTTCTATGTCATATTCTTTTCCTTTGTAGACATTTGAATCTTTATAAACTAAGCCACTATAGATATTTCTATTTGCAGAGATAACATCTCTAATAGAAGTAACTATTACTTCAAAATTATATTGTTCTGAAACTTTTGTATACAATTCTCTATAATAATCAGGAGTAGCTTCTTGAGGTAGAGGGAAATTAAAATTGAGTATATTAATAAAATCAAGGTGACTAGCAAAAACTATGTCTACATAACTTATTATTTCTTTAATTTTATTTCCAGCTTGAGAAAGAGTCCATAATTTACTTCTATAGTTAAAATCAAAACTAACTTTAAGTCCCATTTCTTTGGCTTTTATTATAGCTTTTTTCCCAAGTTCAAAAGAATTATCTGAAAGAGCAAGAGTAATACCTGAAATATGGAAAGTACTAACATCTTTAAAAACTTCTACCCAATCAAGCTCTTCATATTTCATGTAGTTTATAGCTGAATCTTGTCTATCATAAATTACTTTAGAACTTCTAAGAGAATAACCATTTTCTAAAAAATAAATTCCTAACCTTTCTTCTCCTTTCAAAAGAAAATCACAGTTAACACCATTACTTCTAAGGTGTTTAAAGACCGAATCTCCAAGGGGATTATTGGGAACTTTTCCTACAAATGCAGATTCTAATCCGTATTTTGAAAGGGCAACAGCAACATTAGCTTCTCCACCACCATAATTTACTTCAAAAACTTTGCTAGAGTCGAATCTATCATGATTTGGAGGAGATAATCTTAACATAATTTCTCCTAAACATACAACTTTTCCCATCTAAACCACACTACTTCTAATTTCTTTAATTTTATTATAAAATTCTTTAGATTTTGCTATTATTTCTTCTTCTTTACCAGTAGAAAGATTTCCACCAACACCTACAGCAATAACACCATTTTTAAACCATTCTTCTACATTGTCAAGATTGACACCTCCAGTAGGCATTATGTTAACTTGTGGCAGAGGTCCCTTGATTGATTTTACATAATTTGGACCAAAAGCAGATCCAGGGAATAATTTTATAATATCACAACCAGCTTCCATTGCATTTACAATTTCACCTATAGTCATACACCCTGCCATATAAGGTATTTGGTATCTATTACATAATTTTGCAGTATTTATATCAAAAGTAGGTGATACAATGTATTTTGCCCCAGCTAATATTGCAATTCTTGCAGTTTCACTATCAAGTACAGTTCCTGCCCCTACTAATAAGTTATATTCATCTTTTATCTTATCTAATTCTTTTATTACTTCTGTTGCATTTGGAATTGTATAAGTGACTTCAATGCCTCTTATACCCCCTTTAGCACAAGCTACAGCACTTTTAACAGCTTCTTCCACACTCTCGCCCCTAATAACTGCCAAAATGCCCATATCTTTTATTTTATTCAAGATTTCAAATTTTTTCATATATCCAACTCCCTTTATTTGTTACTATATTTATATGTTAATTATCAAAGATTGACAATTTCATAAAAGGTCTATTTTAAAGACTTTATTAACTAAGTTAATTAACTTTTCAATATAAGTTTAAATATGGGAGAAAAAAAAAGAAACTTTCTTAATTAAATTAAAAAAGTTTCTAAATATTTTTTGCAGAATGTTATTCATACCTTAATGCATCTATTGGATTAAGTTTACTTGCTTTTATAGCTGGGAAAACTCCAAAAATAATTCCTGTGATAGAACTTACACTAAGAGCTAAAATTATCATTGCAGGTTTTAGAATAGGTTTAATTTTAGCTAATTTACCAATTCCTATTGCTCCAAAATACCCAAATGTTAGACCAATAATTCCACCTATCATAGTTAATATTATTGCTTCAATTAAAAACTGAATAAGTATGTCTCTTCTTCTAGCACCAAGAGATTTTCTTATACCAATCTCTTTTGTTCTTTCAGTAACTGTAACAAGCATTATATTCATAACACCAATTCCACCAACAAATAAAGATATGGCTGCAACAGCACTTATAAATATATTAACGATTCCCAAAACTTTATTAAAAGAATTTATCTCTTCCGAGGCACTTTTATCGATTTTATAAACCCCTTTTTTCCCTTTAATACTTTCTAATGACTTTATAACAAGTTTTTCTACATTAGCTTTTTCATTTTGGTTAATTGCAGACAGTGCTAAATTAGTTTGACCATTATATGACATAATATAACGTTCAGCAGTAGTAATAGGCATAAGTGGAGCATATATTTCTGTTCTTAATGTTTCCATTAATGATTTAAATGGATTTTCAATAACTCCTACAATTAAAAAATCATAATTAACTCCTCTATAAGTTGAAATTTCTATCTCAGTACCAATTACGTCAGTTGTTCCAAATATTTTTTGAGCAAAAACATCATCTATAACAATTACTTTTTTATATCTTTCTACTTCTGATTTATTAAAGTTTCTTCCTTTAAGAAATTTTAAATTTGATATGGGAGCAATATGCTCATTACCAGCAGATATACTAAGGTATATTTCTCTATTTTCTATAGGAGAAAATTTGTAAGCGTAGAAGTTACTTGTTAAACTAACATATTTTACTCCTTCAGTTTTTTTCAGTAATTCTACATCAAAATCAGTAAAAAAATCTCTTGATTCAAGTTGAACACCATCTTCTGGCTCTATAGCAACAGAAATAATATTTTTTGTAAAAGATTCAAAAGTTTTTGAAATACTTTCTTGTCCACCTGTTCCAATAGTTGAAATCATTATTACAGATGATATACCAATGATTATTCCAAGCATAGTAAGAAATGATCTCATTTTATTAGATACTAAACTTTTTAAAGAGGAAGTAACACATTCTTTAAAGTTCATCTACATCACTCCTTTTTATATCATCAATAATTTTACCGTCCCTAAAAATTACTCTTCTTTTACACTCTTTTCCAAGACTAGGTTCATGAGTAACCATAATTATAGTCACCCCATCATTATTCAAGTTTTTAAAAATATTCATAATTTCTTCTTCAGATTTACTATCTAAGTTTCCTGTAGGTTCATCAGCAAGAAGTATAGCAGGATCGTTAACAAGAGCTCTAGCAATAGCTACTCTTTGTCTTTGTCCACCAGATAATTCATTTGGTTTATGATAAGCTCTATCTTCTAAACCAACTTTTGAAAGAGCTTCAAGAGCTTTTTGTCTTCTCTTTTTCTTACTAACTCTTGCATATATCATAGGTAGTTCTACATTTTCTACTGCACTTAATTTTGGCAAAAGATTAAAAGATTGAAAGATAAATCCTATTTTTTTGTTTCTTATACTAGCAAGATTATCATCTTTTAAACCTTCTACTTGGTGACCATCAAGTACATATGATCCGTGGGTAGCAGTATCAAGACAACCAAGTATATTCATCATAGTTGATTTTCCACTTCCACTACTTCCCATAATAGCTGTAAATTCTCCTTTTTTTATATGCAAATCTATATTATCAAGTGCTCTTACTTCTACTTCTCCAGTCTGATAAACCTTACTAATGCCATTAAGCTTTATCATCTATATTCTCCTTTAATTCTACTTTTGTCCCGTGACCTAGTTGTGGTTGTGGATTTGATACTATTTTTTCTCCAACTTCTACTCCAATTACTTCACTTTCTAATATATCTTCTATTCCTAACTCTACTTTTCTTTTTTCAAGAGTATTATCATCCTTTATAATATATAAGAACTTTTCTTCACCTTCATAGATTATAGATAAATTAGGCACAACAGTTGTGTTTTCTTTATCTTCTATTATTATTTCCAAATCAACATCGTAACCAGGTTTTAAAATTTCATTTTTTTCTAAAGGTGTAATTTCTGCATTTACTACTTTTTCGTTGATTCTTCCATCTGAATGGAATGATGCAATTGCAGAGATTTTTGTAATAGTACCTTCAAAGTTAATACCGTCTATACTTTTTGATTTGATTTTTACTTTTTGTCCATCTTTTACTTTTCCAATATCATAAATTGGTATTCTTGTTTTTATAAGTTGACTGCTAATATCAGCTAACTCAATTAGAGGTTTTTCTACATTAACACGGTAGTTATCTTCCGCTTCCATAGAAAGGATAGTAGAAGAGAATGGACTTCTAATTTGGTCTACAAGTTTATTTAATTCTTCTTCTTTATTTTCAAGACTTAATTGATATTTTTTAATATTATTTTCAATCAATTTTACTTCGTTATTTTCATTATTTTTTTTGTCTTCCAAATCACTTTTTGCAATTTCAATTTGTTTTTCAAGTAAAGATAATTTTATCTTTTCTTCTTCAAAATTTATTTCTTTTCTTTCTACTTCAGTTTTTAATCTATTTAATTCTTCTTCTACTTTGTCAAAATCACTTTCTGATATACCTCCTACTTCAAGTAGTTTTTTCTTACTGTTTCTGTTGTTTTCAAAATTACTATAATTAACTCTAATATTTGCTAATTCTTTTTCCGAAACTAAAAGAGATTTTTTGGCAGAATCATATTGGCTTTCAACTTCTTTTAAGTTTTTTTCAGCTGAAATTACAGCTACATTACCATGAGGATTATCAAAACTAGCAAGTCTTAATTTTTCATTTTCTATGTCTAATCTAAGCCCTTTTATATCTCTTTCAAGGTTATTTTTCATTTCATTATCAAATTCAATGATAACGTCATTTTCATTTACTTTATCTCCACTTTTATAATAAACTTTTTTAACTTTTTGAGCTCTAGCTACATAGATTTTTTTAACTTCTTTAGCTTCTACTTCACCTTTTACTCTTACTTTATTTTCAATTTTTTTATCCACAACTTCATAGCTATTAACTACAGGTGTAAGTTCTTTAGTATCCCCTTTTTTAAATGCAAGTGCACTAAAAACTAAAATAACTAATAAAATACCAACACCAATAATAATCTTTTTTTTCATCTTTCCTCCTACAAATAGTCAATTTTATGTTTAAATATATTAATATCTTGTTCAGTTTTATAAAGTTCTATCAATACTTCTTCTAATTCATTTAGTCTATCAGTATAATCAATATAATCTATCAGACCTTCTTCAAATCTTTTTTTATAAATAAGTATCTCTTTTTCTTTATATTTTCCTTCTTTTTCAAGGATGTTATATCTATTTACCAATGTTTCATATTGGATTTGTAAAGATTTAACTTTATCATCCCTAAGCTTTTTTGCTTCTTTAACATTTAATTCAGCAATTTCATAATCGTATTTTGCATTATCTTCTTCTAAATCTACAAACTTAATACCTTTATAAAATCTAAGACCAACTCTATAGCCTTTTTTATCCAAATCATAATCTCCTAAAAAATCGACTTTTGGCAAATCTTTTGAGTTAGTATAATCATAGTTTTCTTTTGAGATTGCTAATTTGAATTCTTCATTTTTATACTCTTTCATATAAACATCTTCAAAATCTACACTATCTAGTTTGTTAAATTCTAGTAGATTAAATGATATATTTATATCCATATCAGTCAAAATCAAAAGTTCTCTTTTAGCATTAATAATGTTATCTTCAATAGCTTTTAATTCTTCTTTTACTTTTTCATTTCTTAATTTGGCAAGATCAGCATCGATTTGACTTACTTGTCCAAAATCTAATTTGATTTTAATTTGTTCCAAATCTTCCATACTATTTTCATAAATTTTTGATTTTAGTTTATGTGCTTTTTCTAATTTTTTTATTAATCCATATTTTTCAATAATAGAGATGATATCTTGATTTTCTTGTATAACAAGATCATTTTCTCTAATTCTTTTTTCATAATCAAAAGTATTTCTAGCATAAGATTCTGGGCTATAAATAAAATCATTAAGAGATTTCACTATTCCAATAGTTTCTTTAGTAACTTCTTTATTTGTCCAATCATAATCTAAATTATAATTGAATATCCCATAATCAAGTCTTAAACTACCTTGTTCATTATCTCCTTCATTAAAATAATCTTTTGTATAAAATCCATCAGCAGTAATTTCTAATTCGTTATATTTCCCCTTTTGTAGATAATCTTCTTTTTTTTCTAATTTTTTACCTTCAATAATATTAATTTCTTTTTGCAAAGTATTAGATCTTCTTTTGTTTATAAAAAAATCTAAGTTGTATTCATTTGCAAATGAATAAACTGATATTATAGAAAATACTAACAGCAATTTTTTCATACTTTCCCCGAGGGGTCACCTCCCATTTTCTTTTTCAAACAAAGTATAGTATAGAAAATAATATTATTCAATAGTTGTAACACAAATATATAAAATTATAGTTCAAACAATAAACATTATCACACAAGTAGAATTATCAATTAGTATTTGCTACATTGTGCAGAAAAAAATCAAAATATTAAAGATAAATACAAAATATATTAATAAAAAAGATGACTTCTACTCTTAGTAAAAATCACCTTTTAATAAATGTGGTATTTGATTTAGATAAAAATTTCTTTTAAAAACTAATATATTTATTCCATTCTTTCAGCTCTTTTCGAATATTCTTAAGAGTTTTTTTACTTAAATACAGAGAAGAGCCATTATCAAATTCCAACTTTTCATCTCTATAGTCTAAAGAAATTATACGTTTTTTATTGAGGATAACACTTCTTTCCCCTCTTACAAAATTCTCAAAAGGATCCAGTATCTCTTCTATTTCAGAAAGAGATTTTTTACTATAAAATTCTTTTGAATTAGTCCAAATTATTGATCGCCGATTTTCTCGATCATAGTTGATATAACATATATCTTCTATATTAATAAGAGTATCACTAGAACTTTCAGAAACTAAAATTTTGTCAAATTTGTATCTTTTTTTTGCATATTGATTTAAAACATTTTTTAATAGAATAAAATTATTTTTTTCGACATAATCAAAAATTAAACTATTCATAAAAAAGTCTCTTAATTCACTAGGGTTAATACTATATCCCATTAGAATAACATCAATATCATTATTTCCAATTAAATTTAATATATTTTTTAAATCTTTTGTTTTATCATCAATAATAAGAATATCTATATTATTTTTTTGGAGATTCTCAGCAGTTAATAAAGAACCTTTTAGATTAATAGTTTCAATATCTAAGTATTCTTCAATTAATATAGTAAGGCTAGATTCACATGAAACAGCAATTTTTAGTCTATTCATCTTCATCAACCCCTTCTGCTTGTTTTATAATCTCTTTGGCAAATTTTTCTATTTTTTCCTTTGATTCACTAGCTAGTATTAATTTAGCAAACTCTTTATTGATAAGAAGTTTTTCCTTCAAATTATTACATTTATCCATATTGCATTCATTAGATTCTTCCAATAATTTATTTTTTAGAATATTAATTCTAATAGTTTTAACAATAAGAGCAAATGAATCAGATAAAGCCATTAAAAAATCAAGGACTTGATTAGGGATAATTTTGTTGTTAGTATCAATTAGAATAAATCCAACTAATTTGTCATTAAATATAGTTTTAACTAAATAATCAAATTGTTTGTATTCAGCTTTAAAATTTTCTTTTCTCATAACTTTTGCTTTATAATTTCTAATTAAATAAGTTTTTATATCATCTTCTTTTTCTAAAAATACATATCTAATATTTTTAATTTTTTTATTATCACTTAAATTTTTAGCTAATATATCTTCAAATTCTTCTGGATTATTACTCAGTAATAATTGAGATGATATTTGATTTATCAAATTAGTATTTTTTCCAAAGAATTTTCTAGAAACAAGAGTTAATATATCTGAAAGAAAGAAACCAAACATAAATAAATAAGCAATATACGAAGATTCTAAAATTCCTAACATATTATAAACAATATTAAAAAGTACAAAATACTTTAGAATATTCTGCATAATCAAGTGTAATATATTGATTTTTTTTGTAAATTTATATCCGATATTATTTGTAATAATAAGTGAAATTATGATTACTAAAGCAAATAATTCAAAGTTTTCAAAATAGATTGAAAACAAACTCACTTTACTTTCAGATAAAGAAGTAAAACTTAAAACTTCAATACTAAATAGTAAAATTATAAAAATTAAATAACTTTTAAGTTCATATCTATTTATTTCACCTTTTTTAATAAATAAGTAATAACATAAACATAAAAATAATGATAATAAAAAAACAATATAATTAAAACTATTTGCTAATAAAGAACCATAAAGTATATTAAATGATAATTGATTCATAACTAATAATTTTTCGAATATAGCTGGGTATGTAAATGATAATATTGAAGGTAATGATATAATCTGCCAAATAATAAAAAAGTATACTAAACTTTTAAAAGCAAAACTTTTATTCGCTTTTATATATTTGATGACAGCAATTAATATAAAAATATAAAATACCTTGTGGGGAATGATACTTAAAAATATCAATTTTGACCCCAAAGTTTCTGTCGTATATCCTACTATGTTACTAAATAAAACTAGAACATCAGCAATAGTATAAAAAATAACTCCCAAAACTAAAGGACTTTCATGGGTAAGTTTTGATTTTTGTTTGAAAACTTTTAAAAATAAGATATTTATAGAAATAGCAAAAACTAATATAAAAGTATAAAACACATTTTTATTAAAATCAGATTTGCTCGGTTCTAGTGTAGTAGTTCCAGTATCGATATTACTGTGACCATAATAAAAAAGTTTTGTTTTTTTGATATTATTGTACTTTATGATAATTTTATAATATTCATTTTGGGGAGGGTTTATGAAGTAGAAGTTGTTTCCAATAATAGATGGGTCGTGGTCAATTAGTTCATATTTGTAATTATAAAGAGAAATATCAACATTAGACGGTGGAAGGACAAAATTATTAAAGATAACAGTTCCTTTAATATAATTTACCTGTAATTGTTCATTTTTATCTATTTCATTAGAAAATGAAAATATATTTATTAATAAAAAAATTAAAAAGATAATAGTTTTTTTCATTAGTGACCTCCATTGTAAAAGTATAATTGAAAAAAAAATATTTTTCAATAGGCAATTAAAGAAAAACAAAAAATAAAAAAAGAGCCAATGCTCTAAATATTAATGGCTGGGCTGGCTGGATTCGAACCAACGCATGTCAGAGTCAAAGTCTGAT
>CAZHXU010000034.1:0-19901 GCA_964536535.1 uncultured Fusobacteriaceae bacterium | reverse complement strand
AATGCTTCTATTGGATTAAGTAACGATGCTTTTCTTGCAGGAACAACACCAAATACTAGCCCAATAAGAGTAGATATAGCTACAGATAGGAATAATATCTCTTTTGTAAATACTGGTGGAATATCAATATATGTACCAATACCAATAGCACCACCCATACCTATAAGTATTCCTAATAAACCACCAAAGACAGTTAGAATAATAGCTTCTACCATAAATTGCGCCAATATTTCCATGTTGGTAGCTCCTAAAGCTTTTCTTATTCCAATTTCTTTAATTCTTTCTGTTACACTTACAAGCATGATATTCATAACTCCAATACCACCAACTAGTAGTGAGATACCAGCAACAGCAGTTATAAAAAGAGTTAAAGTATTCAAAATAGAATCAAATGAAGAGGTATTCATAGTAGTAGTTTGAGTTTCATATATACCAATTATATTTTCTCTTTCTAACAAATCTTGAGCAGCAAACATACTCTCATCTAATTTTTCAGGATTTTTACTTTTTACTTCGATAGAACTATAGGTATCAGCAGAAAATATTCTACTAGCTGTTTTCATTGGAATTCTTCCAAAACTAGGGAAATTTCCATTACCTCCAAAAACAGACATCATAGAACCCATAGGGTTTTCATAGGTACCAACAATTACAAAATTGAAACTTCTAGAATTTGCACCAAAAGTAGTTACTGATATAGTTTTCCCAAGAGCTTCTTTTTCACTACCAAAGAGTTTATTAGCACTTAGATTATCTAAAACCATATAATTTCCATAGTCATCATATTCTATAGGTAAAAAATCTCTTCCTTCAGAATATGTCACTGGAGATATTATTTCATAATCTTCTGTAGTTCCAGATAAGTTTAGTCTCAGACGAGAATTTTCATAAGACATAGTAAGTCTTGTGGAATAAACACCACTAACAGCTGTAAATTCTTGGCTATCTTTCAAAATAGTTACGTCATCTTCATCTAAATCATATTTATCTCTATAGTCATCACTTTGACTATCTACAGTTATTTTAAAATTACCATAACCAGTTTTTTTCATATCACCTGTAATTTTTTCTTGTCCACCTTTTCCAAGGGAAGAAAGTAAGATAACAGATGAAATACCGATAATTATACCTAACATAGTTAAAAGTGAACGCATTTTATTGGAAAAAAGGCTCTGTAATGAAGAATTAAGATTTTCCCAAAAATTCATCTTCTACCCCCTCCTTCCTAATATCAGATAATAATTCTCCATCACGAAGAGTTATTACCCTTTTAGTTCTGTCACCGATACTTGGTTCATGAGTAACCATAACTATAGTTACTCCTTTTTTATTCAAATCTTTAAATATTCCCATAATCTCTTCTTCCGATTTGCTATCAAGATTACCAGTAGGTTCATCAGCAAGTATTATAGCAGGATTATTAACAAGAGCTCTTGCAATAGCAACTCTTTGCCTTTGTCCCCCAGATAACTCATTTGGTTTGTGATGAACTCTGTCACCAAGCCCCACACTTTCTAAAGCTTCTTTAGCTCTTACAAGTCTTTCTTTTCGACTAACTCCAGCATATATCATAGGCAACATTACATTATGCAGAGCACTTTGTTTTGCAAGAAGGTTAAAGGACTGAAAAACAAATCCTATTTTTACATTTCTAACTCTACTAAGATTTTTATCTTTTAGTTTATTTACTTCTACTCCATCAAGGGTATACTCCCCATCAAAGTTTTTATCTAAACAACCTAAAACATTCATAAGTGTAGATTTTCCACTTCCACTTGGTCCCATTATTGCTACAAACTCACCTTTTTTTATATGAAATGAAACTCCTTTTAATACTTGTAATTCAGTATCACCATTTATATAAGATTTTTTTATGTTATCAATTTTGACCATATTATCTACTTCCTCTTCCGCCACCTGACCCCATTGGTGGTGGAGCTCCTTCTCCATCATCACTTTTTTGACTTCCTTTTCCCACTTCTCCTCTAGTCAGATTAACAACTAATCCTTCTGGGATATTTTTATTTCCATTAGCAATAATCATTTCATTTCCACTTAAACCTTTTGTAATTTCAATAGTATCAGTATTAGTAATTCCCGTTTCAACATAAGTTTTTTTTGTAGTATTATCAGTAACTTCATAAACATACATACCTTCTTTATCACTAAATAAACTTGCTCTAGGAACAAAAATAGTATCTTTTTTGTTTTGATAAACTATTTCGACGTCGGCAGTGAATCCAGGTAGAAGTTTTTGTCCAATTCCTTCTACTTCTATATCAACTTCTACATAAGCTTCAGATGAACCACTTACTTCAGTAGACAAATTAGCTATTTTTACAACTGTTCCTTCTAATACTTGATTTTTATTAAAAACTTCAGGTTTGATTCTTGCTATTTGACCCAGTGTAACATTGATTATGTCATATTCGGGAACTTTTGCTTTTATGATAACTTCAGATAAATTAGCTATTTCAAATAATTCCACTTCGGTATTAACACGGTAATTTTCTTCTGCAACCATAGAAATAATAGTACCTGTAAATGGACTAGAAATTTCACTAATCGTTTTTGATAACTCTTCTTCGTACTCATCAAGAGTAAGTTGTTTTTTTCTAATATTCCACTTGAGATTTTCTATCTCATTTTTTGTACTACCTCCAAGTTTAAATAACTCTTCTGCATTAAATAAATCTCTATCTAATTCTTTAAGGTCCAATTCTTCCTTTTCAATACTTCTAAATAGTTTGTTTTTTTCTTCATCATCAAAAGTCATAATTAGGTCGCCTTCGTTTATATAGTCACCTTCTTCAAAATACAACTCTTTTACTTTCAAACTTTTATCTACAAATATTTTTCTTGTATTCTTGGCTTCTACTAAACCATCAGCAGAAACATAATTATCAAGATCAGCTACTCTTACTCTATAACCTACATAACTAGGAACTTCACTTATTTCTTTTTTATCTGTTTTTATAAAACCAAAAGCGAAATATCCAGCTATAATTAAAACTATAATTATAAATATTTTTTTCATCAAATCACCTATCTCCTATAATTTATCTCAAGTAATAAAGCACTTAATTCATTTTCTTTTTTTATTAAATCTGTTTTTATATTTCTATATTCATCATATCTATCAATATAATCAATATAAGATACATTTCCTTGTTCATATCTTTTTTGATAGATTAAATACTCCATTTCTTTTACTTCTACTTCACTAACTAATTTGTCTATATCCCTAGTTAATGTTTGATACTTGTTACTAAGTGTCAATTTTTCTAAATTTATACTTTCTTTTAATTCTTCTTCTTTTATTTCATACTCTCTTATGTCCACTTGGCTAGAAGACAAAGTATCATTAAAGTTGAAAAAGGATTTTTTCAAAGTAAAATTAACTTGCCAATCACTAGAATCAAGAAAATAATCAGCACCAAAAAGCATGTTAGGCATCTTGTCTACTCCGCTAATATAATCATTATCAATTTCTATATTTTTTTTCTCAAGAGATAAAGTTTCAAGAGAACGAATTCCAATATTATCAAGGTTAAAACTATATTTATCTAGGATGTTAAAGGGTAGAAGAATACTATCTTCAGCTAAAACTATACTGTATTTTTTCTTTAACTGATCAAGCAAATTTCTTTTGTTATCTTCTAGGTTTTTTATATCTTTTAATAAACTTTCATATTTTGCTTTTGAGTATTTGTAGTCAAGTTCTGTAGAACTACCCAGTTCAAATGATTTTTCAAGTTTTTTATATTCACTATAAAGAGTATCCCTAAGAGAGTTATTAAGTTCACTTTCTAAAAGATAATTTTGATAGTTTTTATAAATACCTATAATGTCAATAATATCTTCTTCACTTTGTTTTTCTAAATTATTCACAGTAATGAGTTTGTCATTTTCATATAATGAACTTCTATAATCCCTTTCACCATAAAAAAAATCTTTAATATCTTTTTCTACTCCAACACTTCCATACAAATCCGATTCCAAATAGTCATAAGTAGTTTTGAAGTTTAAAAAGTCATAATCAAGTCGAATAGTACTCTCTCCACTCTCATTGCCCCTTGTAGAGTAATTAGTATCCCAACTTAAATCAATTCCGTTTCTATCAATAGTATTAATAGATTCTTCTTTTATTTCCAGTCTTTCATACTCAAATATCTCGTATTTGCTAGTATAACTGTTTTGTTTGTACATATTAATAATATCTTCAAATTCATAAGAATTTGCAATTATTAAGTTTGTAAGTAAAATAAAAACAGATAATTTATTCTTCATCTTATTCCCTCCATTTCAGAATAAAGTTTACTAAAATTCTGTGACAGAAAAGTGTCAATAAAAGTTTTGCTGTAAATAATAATTTATTAAAAAATCATATATTTTTAGATGGAAGATTTAATTTGAAAAATGCTAATTTTGAGAATATACTTATTATGTAGATATAGAGAAAAATCTATCAAATAAACAAATGCAAATGAGGCATTTTTTAACTTTTATTTTTCTTTTTTTAAAAAATAAAAGAGAAGATTTTAATTGAGTACCTATAAATATTGTTTTTCAAATTTATAATTAATTCATAAGTGAAACTTTTCCATTGACAAAAGTTAACAAATTTGGTAGACTTTAAGTGAAAAAGTTAATTAAATATAGAGGGGTGATTTATAAATGAAATCATTGGAACTAAAAAAAGATATATATTGGGTTGGATCTCAAGACCCAGACTTAAGAATTTTTGATATTATTATGCAAACAGAATTTGGAACTACATATAATTCTTATGTTGTAAAAGGTAGTGAAAAAATTGCCATATTTGAAACAGTAAAAGCAAAATTTTTTGATGAATATATTGAAAAACTAAAAGAACATATTGATCCTAAAAAAATAGACTACATAGTAGTTGACCATACAGAGCCAGATCATGCAGGTTCGGTAGAGATGTTACTTGACTACTGTCCAAATGCAATTGTGGTTGGGTCAGAATCTGCTATTGAGTTTTTAGAAGAGATAGCAAATAAAGATTTTGATTCAATAATTGTAAAACATGGGGATACTTTAGATTTAGGAAATAAAACACTTAAATTTATCTCAGCTCCATTTTTACACTGGCCAGATTCAATCTATACATATTTACCAGAAGACAAAATGTTATTTACTTGTGATTCATTTGGTTCACACTATGCTTTTGATGAAGTATTATATTCAAAAATACCAGAAGAAAAGATGAAAGATTATAATTCAGCATTATTGTACTACTATACAGCAATTTTTGGACCATTTAAAAAATATGTATTAGAAGCTCTTGATAAAATAAAAGATTTTGAAATAGAAACTATTTGTACAGGTCACGGTCCAGTACTTGATAAAAATCCACAAGAAATAATGGATACTTATAGAAAATGGTCAACAGAAGTTAATCCTAATGAGAAAAAAACAATAGTAATTCCATATTGTAGTGCTTATGGTTATACTGCTGAATTAGCAGAAAACATAATAAAAGGGATACAAACTCAAGGTGATTTTGATATAAAACTATATAATGTTCATGTTGGAAACTATGGAAGTCTTAAAGCTGAAATAATGAATGAAATATATTGGGCAGATGGGATTTTATTTGGAACATCTACTATTAATGGTGATGCTTTACCATTAACTTGGGACTTAGCAATCTCACTTAATCCAATAGTACATGGTGGAAAAGTAGTATCTGCTTTTGGTTCATATGGCTGGAGTGGAGAAGCAGTACCAAATATTATAGCTAGATTAGATCAACTTAGAATGAATGTTGCAGATGGATATACATGTAAATTCAAACCATCTCCAAAACAAATAGAAGATGCAGTAGCATACGGAAAGAAATTTGGTAAATATGTACTTGAAGGTCAAGTACCACCAAGAGAAAAAGAAGAAGTAGAGTTAGCTATGGATCTAAATCCAAGTGGTGAAGTTAAAAAATGGAGATGTGTAGTCTGTGGAGAGATATTTGAAGGAGTATTACCTCCAAGAATTTGTCCAGCTTGTGGTGTAGGGCAAGAGTTATTTGAAATGGTAGAAGATGAAGGTATCTTATTCCAGACTGAAAAAGAAGAAAAAGTAGTTATTATAGGAAATGGAGCTGCTGGAGTAGCTGCTGCTGAAGCTGCTAGAGTAAGAAACCCCCTTGCTAAGGTGGATATTATAACGAAGGAAAAAGTAGAAGCTTATTATAGACCAAGTTTAAGTGATTATTTAACTGAAGACTTAAAAGATAATGAATTTTATCTAAAGGAAAAAAATTGGTATACTGATAATAATATTGATGTGACATATGGTATAGGTGTAAACAAGATAGATGTAAATAATAAAAAACTTATTTTATCAGATAATAGTGAAAAAAATTATGATAAATTAATTTTAGCCAATGGATCTAGAGGAAATGTACCACCTATATTAGGAGTTGAAACTAGAGGAACATTTATACTAAGAACAAAAGATGATGCTGATAGAATAAAATCATATGCAAAAGATGCATCAAGAGTAGTTGTAGTTGGTGGTGGAGTATTAGGTTTAGAAGCTGCATCAGAACTAAGAGCTATGGGATTAAAAGTAACAGTTGTTGAGATGGAAAGCAGAGTTTTCCCTAGACAATTAGACCAAGAAGGTTCAGAATTACTTGAAAAAATAACAACTGAACAGGGAGTAAAAATATATAAAAACCATTTTGTTAAAAAAATTGGTGGAGAAGGCAAAGTAGAATTTGTTGAAATAGACAATGGAAAACAAATAAAAGCAGACATGGTTCTATTAAGTGCTGGGATAAGATGTAATACAGGTCTTATTGAAGGAACTGGTATCAAATATAATTACGGTATAGTAGTTGATGATGGTATGAGAACAAATATAGAAGGAATCTATGCAGCAGGAGATGTTGCAGAACATGACGGAATAGTAAATGGATTATGGGCTACAGCACTTGAACAAGGAGCAATAGCTGGTTCAAATGCTATAGGAGATAGTAGAGAATATAAAGCAAGTGTACAACCAGTTACATTTGTTGGTTTAAATACTGAAATTTTCTCTATTGGAGATATAGGTCAGGATCCAGAAAAAGAATACCAAATTTCAGTTTATAATGACTGTAAAAATAATATATACAAAAAACTATACTTCCACAAAGATGATTTTGTAGGTGGTATCTTAATTGGAGAAGTTTCAAAAGCGGGAGCATTAATAACTGCAATCAAAAATGAAACTCCAATGAGTAAATTAGTAAAGAAAATTTTCTAATAAAAAAGGGCTTTAGCCCTTTTTTATTAATTAAAAATTTTCTCATTATTTTCTGTAAGTTTGTCTTGATACAAAAGTAACCAACGTGCAAAGAGCATAAAAAAAATCTACGTCAGATAAATCTTCCTTACTTAGCAAAAATTAAGTACAACAAGGGCTTTAGCCATTTTTCTTTAACTATATTAAATGCTAAACTAATTTACTTCTACCAAATTCTTCCAATATTTTTTAGGCATGAAATTTCTTTGGCATTTTGAATTTTCTCGTGATTCTATACTGACACTATCAAAATAACCTTTCCACAAACTTATATATGCTTTTTCTTCTTCATGAAGATACTTAGAATCTACTTTATAATCTAATAATTCTCTAATTTCTTCTTTAATTTTGATTATTCTTTTTTCTTTTTTCATAGGATTGTACATAAGAGCAATTTTTCTACTAGTGTCATGTATAACAAACTTTTCTTTTGCAAATCTATTAATAAAATGATCAGCAAGTAGAGGAATTACATTATGAGTAGGTTCAATAATAGCATAATAAGTATCATCTTTTAATCTTCTAAACCTTACAAAACCTTTAAATTTATGTGCTTCGTGTAGAGCTCTTGATGAAAATCTTTCAACTCTTTCAACTTCAAAAATATATGTAGTATCTATTTTTTTACCGAGTTTTAGAGATTTTTTGATATAACTAAATAATATATCTTCTACTCCCATCTCTTCCGATAAAAATGCAGAAAATATTTTATTAACTTTAGTTTTACCAAGTAATGAAGTTAATTTTTCAAGGACTTTTTCACCATTATCTATATTTGTTTCAATAAAGTTTTCATTAAAAAGACTATAATTATCATTTTTTTTAATTGAAATTCTAAATTCTTTTTTTTCAAACAAATAATAAACAAGAGATAAAAATCCAAAAAATGTACCGTCATAGGTATAATTCATATAATCACCTTAAAATAGTTTTAGTTGTATATCTTTTTTATCTGAAAGTTTTTGAGTGAGAATATCTCTTTCAAGTATGAAAGTATCTAAGTATTTTCCATTGCAAGTAATAAAATATTTAGCTCTTTTTAATACTACACCCATTTTTTTCAAACTTTCAAAATCCAAAATAGAATTTCTTCTATAATAAATTATCCTTCTAGCACTAGTTACTCCGATACCTGGTACTCTTAATAAAAGCTCCAAACTAGCTTTTAAAATTTCTACAGGAAATGAATCTAAGTTATTCAGAGCCCATCCAACTTTTGGATCAAAATCTTCTGATAAAAAAGGCATAGATTCACTTAAAATTTCTTTTGCATTAAAGCCATAGAACCTAAGTAACCAGTCAGCTTGATAGAGTCTGTGTTCACGTAAAAGAGGAGGTTTAGTAATAATAGATGGAAGTCTATTATCTTTATTTACAGGTATATAAGCGCTATAATAAACCCTCTTTAAACTCATTTTTTTATACAAATTTTCACTTAAATAAAGTATTTGTCTATCAGACTCGGGACTTGCTCCTATTATAAGCTGAGTTGTATGACCAGCAGGGCTGAATTTTGGTAATTTTTTATTTTTTTTCTTTTCTTCTTGAACATAATCATATTCTTCTCCAATATATTTAAGAGGTTCTATTATTTTTTCTCTTTTTTTCTCAGGAGCTAAAAGTTTTAATGATTTTTCAGAAGGAAGTTCAATATTTACACTTAATCTGTCAGCATACATTCCAGTTTTTCTTATAAGTTCTTTACTAGCCCCAGGAATAGCTTTTGTATGTATGTATCCATTAAATCCATGCTCTAAACGAAGTTTTTTTACAATATCATAGAGTAATTTTTGAGTAGTATCTTCATCTTTTATTATACCACTAGATAAAAATAGTCCTTCTATATAGTTTCTTTTATAAAAGTTAATAGTTAAATTAACAATTTCATCTGGAGTAAGGGTAGCTCGAATAATTGTTTTATTACTTTTTCTGTTTTGGCAATAAGCACAATCATAGATACAATAATTAGTCATGAGTATTTTAAGTAGTGAAATACACCTACCGTCGCTTGTCCAACTATGACATATACCACTTGCAAGAGTATTTCCTAAACCACTATCATTTGATCTTTCTGTTCCACTAGTAGAACAACAAGTATCGTATTTTGCAGCATCGGACAAAACTTTCAATTTCTCTAAAACTTCCATACTACCACCTTTTCCTTTTATATACGGATATTATATTATTTTTTATTGGAAATAACAAGTTTATTTTCTTTTTATTTAAGCATTGACCTATTACCGAATAAAAAGTTATAATAAATACAATAACTTTAAGGAGTGTGTATATGAAATTTATTTTTTCTGATTTAGATGGGACAATATTATTTGAAAATTTTATTAAAGAGAAAGATTTAGAAGCAATAAAAAAGTGGAAAAAAAAGGGAAATAAGTTTGTAATTGCAACTGGTAGAGGTGTAAAAGGTATGAGTGAAATTATAGAAACTTATAGGGATTTAGCAGACTATTATGTATTAAATAATGGTTCTTGTATATTAGATGGTGATTTGAACATTATGGTTCAAACTAAGATTGATAGAAAAATAGCAATAGAAATTATAGAAAAAATCGACAAAAAGGCATATGATATAGGGATAGAAACTTCTAAAAATATTTATACTATAGGTGAAGAAGGGTTTATGACTCATTGCCCAGAATTAGGTAAAAAAAGCATAAGTATAGATGAAAAAGATATAGTTAATTTAGATGAGGATTTTTTATTTATAAATACTTATCCAATTGATGCTTCTTATGAGAAAGCATTAAAATTAAAAGAGTTTGTAGAAGAAAATTATTTGGAAGAAACATCAGTTTTTATCAATAGAGAATGGGTAGATATAGTACCAAAAAATGTATCTAAAGCAACAGGAATAAGCTATTTGGTGGATAAACTTTCTATAAATTTAGAAGAAGTATTTGTAATAGGTGATTCTTATAATGACCTTCCTATGTTTAGAAATTTTGAAAATTCTTATTCTTTTGCAGATGCCCCTGTTAAAGAGGAAGCAAAAGAAGTAGTAGAAGGTTTATGGGAGTTAGTTGAAAAAAATATTTAACTATAAAATCAGAGTAAAAACTCTGATTTTTTTCTTTAGATGATAAAAGTGCTTTAATAAATGCTAATTTAAATTTTATAAATATATATAAAAATATAAAATAGGAAATTTGTTTAAATTATTTTACTAGAAACAAAAAATAAAACATATTGATTTTACTGGTTCAAATGCTTTAAATTAGATTTTTATGTCATTTTTTGGGATGTTTTAATCGGAAAACAAATATTTACACTTGACTTAAACATATAAATTAGGTATACTACTAAAGAAGGAATTTTCCAATATTCTCTATATTTCTTCTTTTAATATATAAACTCCTTAACCTTAATCTCTTAAAAAGACAGAATTATCTGTCTTTTTTCCGTTTTTGCAAAAATTTGATAAATTATTATTAATACTTCAGTAAAATCGTGTGTTGTATGTATATAAAAATTTTTAATTTATACAAAATAATAATATAGATTTTAATAGATATATACTAAAAATTAAAAGGGAGCCAAAGCTCCCTATATTAATTCTTCAAATATATCAACTATTGCATCCATATCTTCTTCTGTCAAATCATAAAAATCAACTGAATCTATGAATGTGTCTACCATAATTTTTGTAATCCTATTAAAAGTTTCATAAACTTCTTCTTCTCCATTACTCGATAAAACAATAGCAGTTACAAATTCTTTGTACCTTATTTCATCAAGGGTTAATGCAATCTTTTTTTCTTTTAGTTTTTTTCCTCTTTCTTCCTTTAGGCTTTTCATCAATTCTTCCATACTCAGTCTAGACATATTATCACCTCATACTTAATCTAATATTTTATACAAGATGATCTTATTTATCCTTTTTAAATGATAATTTCCCCAAAGTACTATTAAGCTCCAAAGTTCCAAAACTCCTAGTAACAGCTACATATAATATATTACACTCTTCTTTAAACCATTTATATAGTTCTTCTGCTTTTTGAACTAACTTTTCACTTTTATTCTCTGCTCCACCTTCTCTAGCTTCAAAAGCTTTATCCTGAAGTTTTTGGATTCTTTCACGAATCTTTGGTATATCTACAAAATCATCTGCAAGAATAATATCTGAGTACTCAAGACCTTTTGATGCATGAACAGTACTTAATATTACATCTGCACTAGTAAATGTAGCCATATTTTTTTCTAGTTTATCAAGGTGTAGTATTGTTTCTTCTTTATATTTATCAACAACTTTTACAGCTATCTTAACTTCTACTTCTTCTATACCTTCCTCATCCACATGGAACTTCAAAGAATCAAAGTCTAAATACTCTTTTATAACAGGATGTTTAATACTTTTTGTGTCTTTTACAAAAAGTGCATATACTTCCTTTAAAATATCAAAACTTACTTTACTATTAAAGTAAAATTTTTGATGCATGTTATTAACTGCATATTCAAACAAAGCAGCATTAGTCCTAGCAAGATAAGTAAATTGTTTATCCCTATCTACTTTACTAGTTAATTTCTGTTTGTCATTTAAACCATTCATCTCAAGGCACAATTCTTCTTTACAGTTCACTATATAATTAGCCATATTTGCTGTATTTGTGCCTATACGGAATGAATTTGTAAGAGATAGTTTTTTTGCATTATCAAGTTTTTCAAAAATCTCCATAGCATTAATAGCTCCACGCCAAGCATAAATAGCCTGATTATGGTCTCCTACTATTATTCTCCTTGCATTAGGAAACTTCTCATTCATAATACTAAGCATAATCTCATTAGTATCTTGTGCTTCATCTAATAAAACTATATCGTATATATCTTCTATATTATCACTTAACTGAAAATATTTTAGATAAAAGTCATGGGTCATCTTTATACTTTTATCTTCCATACCTTGCCAAATTTTTTCCATATGTTCTATAGCCATTTTTACACTAGCATTTTTTATATATGTTTTTAGTTTAGGAATTAAATCATCCTTTTCCCAATTAACAAAATCTTCAATAGATTTTTTTGATGATTGTAAAAACTTTTTATAGTGTGCATAGAGTATCCTCAAGTATCCCCTTCTACCAGGGCTTGTCCCCCATCCAAAATAGTTAGCTATATCAATATAACTAACATTACCAATTTGATTCATTCTACCAAAATGTCTATAAGCAAGTCCGTGACCAGTTTTAACATGTACATGATAAAACCCATATTTATTCACTTTTTCTTCTGCTTCTTTTTTCATAGATGAATTAAAAACTATATACAAAATTTTGCTTTTTTTATTTGCTTTCATTATTCCAAGCAATGTAGATGTTTTTCCAGATCCTGCACATGCATTTACTACTAACAATTCTTCACTACTTTTTATTATATCTTTTTGTTCTTGAGTCCAAGACATCTTTAGCCACCTTTACATAAATACTCCAAATATTTTAACAACAATTCTTCTTTTTTGCAATGTTTTAGAAAGAAAGTATTAATATTTTTGAATATTTGATAAAAATTTGATAAAATAGAGGAAATGCCCTTTAGAGGTATTATATTAGGTAGTGAGAGGTGTTATTATGAAAAGACTATTATTATTTGTTCTACTAAGTTTCTCTTTATTTTCAGGTGATTTTAGAGATGTAAACTGGGGTATGAATAGAGAAGATGTATTTGCTTTAGAGACTTTAGACAGGGTAATTTATGAAGAAAAAAATTATTCTAGAAAATTCAAGACTTATAAGGGAAATATGGAGTATGCTTATACTATTGATGAGTATAGCTTTTATGATGAAATTGCATCGTTGGGGAGTTTTAAAGTAACTTTTGTTTTTTTAGAAGACAAATTAATAAAAACAAAATATGAACAAGTCCTTACAGAAACAGAAGATGAATATGAAAGAATTAAAAAGTATCTTGTTTGGAAGTATGGTTCTGAGTATGAAATGTATGGTTTTGAAGATAATTTCATTTGGAAAACAGATAGAAGTAAAATTATACTTGATTTGATACCAAATAAATATTACACGGTAGAATATTATGCAAATACCAAAGATATGGTTGATTATATTTACAATATTGAAAATGGTAAAGAGTTTCAAAAATCAATTGGAACAGAATATGAAGAATTTAATAGTATAAAAGATAAAATCTAGCCAAATGGCTAGATTTTTTAATAGTTTAACTAAATTTGTGCTGCTCCATCAGTACCGAATGTAGTTACAGGTGGAGTTATTCTGTGGAAATTTACTGCGGAATAAACGTTAACACTTACTACTGCCAATAGGACCAACAAAGCTAATTTTTTTTTCATATAACTTCCCCTTTCAAAGCTCTTATCTTATTTCTTACAATATCACTTTCAGCTAAATAACCATTTATTGAAAGCATTTCTAAAACTTTTTCTTTTTTTATTAATTTTTTAGCGTACAATTCTTCTATTGCTTTTATTTTGTGAGTCATTTCTAATTCATCACCAGCATTAAAAATTGCACTTTGCTTTAAATAATATGTATATTCTTTTCTGTTTTCCAAGATTTTAAAAAGTTGAGCTAACTCATAAAGTAAAAGGTTTCTTTTACCACTTTCTAGTTCAGGCATTTCTTCTAAGATTTTTTCTATAAAAGATTTTACTTTAGGTATATTGTTATTTCTAAGATAATATTTGCAGTAGCCTATAAAAATTCTAGTTTTGTCCCTTGGGTTTAAAAATTTATTTCTTTTCAGTATTTCATCATATATATCTTTATCTCTATTATCATTTATTAAAGAGTATGTATACCCCAAAAAAATTTTTGATTCTAAATTATTAGTTTTTTCCAAAATTTCAATTGATTTATCAAATATTTCTAATTTGGCATATGCACGTGCCACATTATATTTAATTTTTTCCTTAAAATTTACCATTTTTTTCAAATAAATACTCTCAAAAGTATTTAGTACTTCTTGGAATTTACCATTTATTGATAAAGAACCAATATGGAGATGGTAAAGATATTCTTTTTTAGAAGGGAAAAAATCCATTAATTCTTTTAATTTTTCATTATCACCTATAACTCTCTCTATAAATTCATATTTTTTTGTTTCTACTAATTTATCTATTACATTTATCAACATAGTATTAATTTCTTCTTCAGTATAAGTACAATTTGCTGTAGTTATAAGAAAATTTATTTTTTCTTCTATGTTATCTTTGGATAAGTCGTTACAAAATAAAACGACACCTTCATTTAACACTATAAAAACTCTCCTTTTATGACTTTCTTCTGTACAATTATACTTTTAGAATGAATAAAATGCAAATTGTCTTTTATTATCAGTAGTTGCAGAAGAATTTTATTTTACACTTCCAAAGGGAAAAAATATAAAAAAAATCTAAATTATACAAAAAAAAGCTATTTTTTTCCATAAAAAAAACCAAAAATTATTTTTAAATTTTGATTCTTAGAAAAGATACAATTACAAAAAATAGAAAAGCAGTAGGAATATTTAGTAAAAAAAACCAAACCTATTAGGTTTAGTCTTCTACCACCTACCTCCTATATAATATAGTTTTATATAACAATACCAAAAATTATAAAAACTAATCCAATTATAGTAGATAATAAAATTTTTTCTTTTATAATAAGAGCTAAAAGTAATAATGAAATAAAAGGACCTAAATAACTATATTTAACTAATTTCTCTTTTTGATCAATAAGTTCAAGCCCTTTAGCCCAAAATAAAAATGTTATTCCCATTTCAAAAGCTCCAATGTATATACAAGCTAAAATAGCCTTTATATTAAATATTAATTCTCCATTAGTAATAAAAAAATAAATTAGAATAAATAAAAGACCTACAAAAAAATTACTGGTCATTTTGATAATTCCACTTTTTTGTTCTTTACTATTAAATATCCAATATAATGCCCATAAAATAGAACTTGATAAAGCTAATAAAGTCCCTTTTATATTTGAAAATTCAATTGAAGAAAAGTTACCTTTAAAAGAAATAATCAATATTCCTAAAAAACTAATACAGATTCCCAAAACTCTTCTACTCTTGATTTTTTCTCCTAATATTATATAGGATAAAAGAGTTAACATTAATGGCCAAGTATAATTAAGTGATTGAGCTTCTTGAGCTGGAATCAAATTATAAGCTCCAAATAAAACTAGATAATACAAAAATGGATTAATAAAACCTAGTATCAAAGAACTTTTTATATTTTTTGAAAAATCTTTAAAAAATTCATTACTTTTTTTCATAAATACCATAGTTATAAATAATATTAAAAATGACGAAGTTGTTGAATAAAGTAGCATAGTGCTAACAGGAAGATAATTAAGAGCTATCTTAAATGCTGTTGCAACTGTTGACCAAAGTAAAATTGCTATAAAGCCATAGATATAGGCTTGTTTATTATTTTTCATAATCCTCCAATAAAAAATATAATAAGGCAAAAAAAATGAGTGGCTTTATGGAAGCCACTCTGAGAGATGATGAGTAAATATATCATATTTACTATCGAAATAATCTTATCATAATTCATAATCATAGTCAATACTTTGGCAAAGTTTTCCCAATAATATTGGCTTTTTTTCAATTACCTCTTATCTAATTTGACCATTTCCTTCGATTATATACTTTTCACTAGTCAGTGCTCTAAGTCCCATAGGACCTCTAACATGAAGTTTTTGAGTACTAATTCCTATTTCTCCACCAAAACCAAATTCGCCACCATCAGTAAATCTTGTACTTGCATTAACATAAACACAAGCAGAATCAACATCTCTAGTAAATAACTTTGAATTTTCTATATTTTCTGTAATTATCGCTTCAGAATGTTTTGTAGAATGTTTATTAATATGTTCAATTGCTTCTTCTACTCCTCCAACTACCTTTATAGACAGAGTTAACTCAAGATATTCAGTATCCCAATCTTCTTCTGTAGCTAAAAGAGCTTCAGGAATATATTTTATACTTTCTTTACAAACTCTTACTTCTACATTTTTTTCATTTAATCTTTTATAAACTATAGGCAAAAATTCTTTAGCTATACTTTTGTGAACAAGTAAAGTTTCCATAGAATTACAAACACCTGGTCTATGAGTTTTTGCATTAACTGCAATTTCAACTGCTTTTGATAAGTTAGCAAACTCATCTATATAAGTATGACATAAACCAGCACCAGTTTCTATTACTGGTACAGTAGCATTTGCCATAATAGCTTTTTTAAGACCTCTTCCACCTCTTGGAATAATTACATCTACATATTCAGTTAGAGTAACTAAGTCATTAACTACTTGTCTATCAAGATTTTCAACTAGCTGAACAGCGTCTACTATATTATATTCAGCTAAAATTTCTCTAATTAAATCAGCCAAAATTTTATTTGAGTTGATAGCATCAGATCCACCTCTTAAAATAATTGCATTTCCACTTTTAAAACAGAGTGCACCAGCATCAACAGTAACATTAGGTCTTGATTCATAGATCATCCCTATTACTCCAAGGGGTACCCTTACTTTTTTTATCTCCATATTGTTTTCATGTCTAAAACCTTCAACAATTTCTCCTATTGGGTCGGAAAAATTAGCAATTTCTTCAAGGGCTTGTATCATCCCATCTATTCTTGTATCTGTAAGAGTAAGTCTATCTAAAAAAGCATTAGTAAGTCCTTTTTCTCTCCCATTAACAAGATCTTTTTCATTTTCTCTTTTTATGATTTCCCTATTTTTGTCTAAAGAATCACATATTTTTCTAAGTATTTCATTTTTAACTCTAGTGTCTAATTTGTTTAATTCTTTACTTGCTTTTTTAGCTCTTTTAGCTAAGTCTAAGATATAATCCATACTACCCTCCTACTATTTGCATATTATTTATATGCACTACTTCATTATAGTCTTTATATCCAAGTATCTCTTCTATTTCGTTACTATGTTTACCGATTATTTTCTTTATCTCTATAACATTATAATTACAGATCCCAACTGCAACTTCTCTATTATCTTCAGTTATAATACTTACTACGTCACCTTTATCAATTTTTCCTTGGACATTAATAATTCCTTTTGCCAATAAACTATTATGTTTTAACAAAGCTTTTTCAGCACCTTTATCAACTATAATTTGTCCAATTTTTTTACTGCTAAATTTTAACCAATGTTTTTTAGCCCTAACTAAATTATCTTTTTTCAAAAAGATAGTTCCAATATTTTTTCCATTAATAATATCTTCTAGTATTTCAGGGTCTTCACCTTGGGCAATAATCATATGACTACCTGCTTCTGTAGCTATTTCAGCTGCATTTATTTTTGTAGCCATACCACCAGTTCCAAATTTGCTACCTGCATCACCTGCAACAGCTCTTATACTAGCGTCTATTTCTTTTACAGACTCAATAAGTTTTGCATCTTTATTTTTATGAGGGTTATCATCATATAAACCGTCTATATCAGATAGAATAATTAACAAATCTGCATCGATAAGACTAGCTACAAATGCTGATAAAGTATCATTTTCTCCTACTTTTATTTCGTCAACAGCAACAGCATCATTTTCATTAACTATAGGAATAACTCCTTGGCTTAATAATTCAAATGTAGTATTCCTTCCATTTAAATATCTGTTTCTATCACTAATATCATCTTTTGTTAATAGTAATTGTGCAATAGCTTTTCCATATTCAGCAAAAATCTTTTGGTACAAGTGTATAAGAGTCACTTGCCCTACTGCAGCAACTGCTTGTTTTTGAGGCAGAGTCTTGGGACGTTCTAATAAGTTTAATTTACCCATACCAGCTCCTATAGCTCCACTGGTAACTAGTACAACATCATAACCTTTATTGTGCAGATTGGCTATTTGTCTAACTAATTTTTCAATTCTTTGTAAATTTAATAAACCTGTTTTGTGTGTGAGGGTACTTGTACCTACTTTAATCACAATTTTTTTTACATCTCCTAGTATCTTACTTCTACTCATATTGCCTCCCAATTTCAAATAATAATTAAACTTATATTTTTTTATTATACCATAGATTTCATTATTTTTCACTTATATTATATATATCATTAATATTAAATCTTATATCTATTATTAAATAATTTTAATCAAGGTTTATTTAATTTATAACGTAAAATACCATTAGAGGAAAGTTTAGAATAATGGGGTATGTTATGTTTTATAAAAAAGAAAAGATTTTATTAAATCAAATAAATGAAAGCCTAAAAGAGTATATTCTTATCTATGATTTAAATAAAAATACTTTGAAATATAAAAGTAAAAACATAGAAAGATATTTATATAATACTCCTAATTTGTATGAAATTTTTCGTAGTATCTTAAATGAAAAAGACGCAAAAGATTTTGTAGATAATTTGGAGTATAGAATTAGACTTTATAAAAACCGAGATAAAAGATACAGTGTTATCTATAACTTGTCATGGTTTAAAACAGAAAAAATGTCTAATAAAATTGAGAAGATAGAAATACATAGTAAGATTTATGAAAAAAATGGTAGTTTAGATTTGGTTATAAATATAATTGATATTAGTCCCTATGAAAAAGAATCGGAAAAGAAAGAATTACTTATAAACAAACTTAAAAGATCCCATAAGGAACTTGAAGATATCAAAATAAATTTATTAAACCAAAATCATCAATTATTAGAAATTGCTAGTTTGGATGAACTTACTCATACTTTTAATAGATATTTTTTCAATAAGAGGCTTAAAAATGAACTAAATAGATTAGCTCGTTATCAAAATCCATTATCTATGGTTATTTTTGACATAGACAATTTTAAAAAAGTTAATGATACTTTTGGTCACCAAGTAGGAGATAATGTTCTTATAAACATCTGTAATGCAATAAACAGCTCTATAAAAGAACCAGATACTTTTGCTCGTTGGGGTGGAGAAGAATTTGTTATATTAATGCCAAATACTACTGCGCATAACGCTTATAAAGCAAGTGTTAGGCTTAGAAACATAATAAATAATTTGATGCATGAAGAAGTAGGACAAGTTACTGCTAGTTTTGGAGTTGCACAAAAAAAAGAGGGAGAAAATAGTAATCACTGGTTTGAACGTTTGGATACTCTTCTTTACAGAGCAAAACATAGAGGAAAAGACTGTATTGAAATGGAGGAAGAGGGGGTAGAAGATTTTGACCCTATATTAATTTGGAATGATAGTCTCAATTCAAAATGCAAAGCTATTAATAAACAACATAAATATATATTTTTGATTATTAATCATCTACATAAAAAATATATTAATGGTGTAGATGTAGAAATTATAAAGCAACTGATGTTTATAGTAAAAAAGCATATATATTATCATTTTGATTATGAAGAAAAGATGCTTGAAAGATGTAAATTTCCTTATTTGAAAAGACATAAAGAAGCTCATAACAACTTGAAAAAAGAACTTGAGATGCTTTTTCAGAAATTTGAAGGAGAAGACAAAGATTATCATGATTTTATATATTTTATTCAAAAAAAACTAATAGAAGAGCATATGCAAAAAGAAGATGTTTATTATTTTACTTATGCGAAAAATAAAATATAAAAGAAAAGCCAGTTTAAAAATGACTGGCTTTTT
>CAZHXU010000033.1:0-20018 GCA_964536535.1 uncultured Fusobacteriaceae bacterium | reverse complement strand
ATCTAAATTTCTTATAAATGTACATCAAAGTCATAAAAATTCTGCGTAACTATTCATTTAAAACTACGCTTTGTTACTTGTTTTAATAGGCTGTGCATAGTTCGACTAAAGGTACAAATACCTAAGTCTCCCTAAATCTGCGTCAAAACTTTAAACACTTCTCTGTGAAAACTTTGTAATTTTTGTGACTCCATAGTAAAGTTTTATTTCATTTTTGTAGACCAATTTTATTTGCCTACAGCCTACAAGAGGGTTAAACCTTCTTTTCTTTTTATTATAAAAATTAATTTGAAATTTTTAATATAAAAAGAATAAAAAAAAGCTAAATAAGTACTTAATGAAAGAGAAGAAATAAAAAATATTACAAAAGTTCATATTTTTATAAAGGCATATTTGACTTGGCAATATTAATAATATATAATTTGATATATAAATGATTAAAAGGAGTGATACAATGTATACAATTTTAGCAATTATTTTTTTAATTTTAGTAATTATATTCTTTTTAAAAGGAATTATTGTTGTTAAACAAGCAGAAGTAATGATAATTGAAAGATTAGGGAAATATCATAAAACATTAGGAAGTGGACTTAATATAACTATACCTTTTATTGATAATGCTAAATCTTTAAAATGGAAGTATATAAAAAATATTGGTGGAGAAACTATACCTTATATTAGAAATATAACTAGAATAGAGCTTAGAGAAACTGTTTATGACTTCCCTAAACAAAATGTTATTACTAGTGATAATGTAACTATAGAAATAAATGCACTTTTATATTTTCAAGTTATTGATCCAGAAAAAGCAGTATATGAAATTTCTAACTTACCAGAAGCAATAGAAAAACTTACACAAACAACATTAAGAAATGTTATTGGTGGATTATCACTTGATGAAACATTAGTTTCTAGAGATCAAATTAATGGTCAACTTAGAGCAATTCTTGATGAAGCTACAGATAAATGGGGAGTTAAAGTAAATAGGGTAGAATTGCAAGATATTATACCACCAAGAGAAATTAGAACAGCTATGGAAAAACAAATGAAAGCTGAGAGGGATAAAAGAGCTGCAATACTTACTGCTGAAGGAGATAAACAAGCAAGAATACTTAATGCCCATGGATTTAGAGATGCTGAGATAGCTAGAGCTGAAGGGGAAAAAAGAGCAGCAATATTAGCAGCTGAAGGGGAAGCAGAAGCAAGACTTAAAGTAATCGAAGCAGAAGCAGAAGCAATTACAAGAGTAGCAGCATCACTTGGTGATGACAAAGATCCAGCAAATTATTTAGTAGCACTTAAATATATAGAAGCATTTAAAAATATTAGTGGAAACGAAGGGGATAAAGTTGTATTTATGCCATTTGAATCAAGTTCTGTTTTAAGCTCGTTAGGTGGAATAAAAGAATTATTTAAAGATGGAAAATAATTGTAAAGTTTTTATGTAGAAATGTCGAAGATTATATTGAGAAAAAACTGGGGAAACTAAAACGGGAGTTGATCAATATGATGACATCGCTATATTCAGCAGCGACGGGAATGAACGCACAACAAGTAAACATGGATGTAATATCAAACAACTTGGCAAATGTAGATACTAATGGATTTAAAAAAAGTAGAGCAGATTTCCAAGATTTGATGTATCAAACAAAAACTGCACCTGGTAGAGGTGAAGGTGGAGGAAATCCTACAGGATTGCAAATAGGTACTGGGGTAAGAACTGTAGGAACTAAAAAATTATTTACAACAGGGAACTTTAAACAAACTGGGAACCCTTTTGATATAGCTATAGAAGGAAAAGGATTTTTCCAAGTAACTATGCCTGATGGAAGTATCGCTTATACTAGAAATGGTTCATTTAATGCAGATAGAGATGGAAACTTGGTAACAAGTGATGGATATTTGTTAGAACCAAATATAACTATACCACAAGGTTCAGAAAACTTTGATGTTAGTCAGGAAGGTATAGTATCAGTAGAAGTAGATGGAGATGTGCAAGAGTTAGGGACAATAGAATTAGCTAACTTTATAAATCCTACTGGTTTATTAAATGTTGGGAAAAATCTTTATAAAGAAACAGAAGCTTCTGGAGATGTTATAACTGGTGAGCCTGGGGCAGATAGTTTTGGGACACTTTTACAAAACAGTTTAGAAACTTCAAATGTAAAAATAGTAAATGAAATGGTTGATATGATTGCAGCTCAAAGAGCATATGAAGTGAATACTAAAACAATAAATACAGCAGATCAAATGCTACAAGCAGCAAACAACCTAAAAAGAGGTTAATAAATGATTAATTTTAATAAAATTTCAAAAATGATAGTTTTACTATCATTTTTGTGCTTTAATAAAAATATTTTTGCTTTACAAATACTTGAAAATGTAAAAGTAATAGATTCAAAAGTAACTATGAAAAACATAGTTTGGACAAGTGATGAAAAAATCCTTGATAAATTAGAAAAAATAGAACTGGGTAACATACAAGTTCCTGGTGGTAAGATGATAATTCGAAAAAGTGATATAGAAAAAAGGTTAGAAAAAAGCATATTAGATAAAATAACTATACCTGAAAAAATAATGGTAGAAAGAGTTTATCAGAGTGTTGATAAAAAAGCTTTGATAGAAGAAGCTAAAAAACAGCTAGGGATAATATATCAAGATACAGATTATGACTACTTAGTCACAATTGGCGGTGGAGATACTCTTAAGATGCCTGTAGGAAGTCTTAGATATATTATAAACAATAACTTCAAAAAAGACTTGGGAAATAAATCTTTAGATTTATTAGTTTATAATGGGGATGAAAAAGTTTATCAGATTCCTATTAATGTGAAAATTGGGAAAATAATTAGGGATTATACACTTAAAAAAGATGTTAAAAAAGGCGATATATATAGGGAAGAAATGGTAGAAGTAGAAGAAGAGTTTGTATATACAGAAACTAAACTCAAAAGTATTACTTTGATAGAAGGTTATGTTTTTACAAAAGATATTTTGAGTGGTAATAAACTAAGTCAAAATGATTTGATGAAAAATACACTTGTCAAAATAGGAGATAGAGTTTCTATATATATTCAATTTAATAACATGTATATAACAGATAATGGAAATGCTCTAGAGTCGGGAGATGAAGGAGAAGAAATAAGAGTAGAGAATTTGAGAACAGGTAAAATAATAAAAGGAATAATAAGAAAAGATAAGAGCATAAAAGCAAGTGTAGAATAACTTGCTTTTTTCATTTAAAATTCTTTACAAATTAAATAATAATAAGGGATAGAAAGGGAGTAATATTTGCTTTTTTTTTGAAAAAAGTGTAGAATATGATGATAAAATTGAGAAGGAGAAAGTATGGAGAAGAAAACAGATTATCACATTCCAGTACTTTATTATGAGACACTTGATAATTTAGTATTAAACCCTGATGGCGTATATGTAGACTGTACACTTGGAGGTGGAGGTCACTCGGAAGGAATCTTAGAAAGATTATCAGATAAAGGAAGATTGATAGCAATAGATCAAGACCAAGCTGCGATTGATTATGCTAGTAAAAGATTAGAGAGATTTAAAGGAAAATTTCAAATATTTAAAGATAACTTTTCTAATATAGAAAGTGTTATTTATTTGGCTGGTTATGAAAAAGTAGATGGAATCCTTATGGATATAGGAGTTTCATCAAAACAACTTGATGATGGAGAAAGAGGATTTTCTTATAAATATAAGGCAAGATTAGATATGCGTATGAATAGAGAAAACCCATTATCTGCTTATGAAGTAGTTAATGAGTATGAAGAAAAAGAATTAGCACGTGTAATATATGAATATGGTGAAGAAAGACATTCAAGAAGAATTGCTAGAGCTATTGTGGAAAAAAGAGCAGAAAAGCCTATTGAAACAACGGACGATTTGGTTGGGATAATATTAAGTTGTGTAAAAGGAAAACATAAAAAACATCCTGCAAAAAAAACATTCCAAGCAATAAGAATAGAAGTTAATAAAGAATTAGATGTTCTAAAAAAAGCTATAGATGGAGCTGTGGATTTATTAAATCCTAAGGGGCGTCTTGCAATAATTACATTCCATTCACTTGAAGATAGAATGGTAAAAAATGAGTTTAGAGATTTAGCTAAAGATTGTGAATGTCCACCTGAAATACCTATATGTATGTGTACTAAAGAAGCTAAAGTAAAAGTAATTACTAGAAAACCAATAGAACCTAGTAAAGAAGAATTAGAAGAAAATAATAGAGCCCATTCATCTAAACTTAGAGTATGTGAAAGGTTAGGTTAATTATGGAAAAACTAAAACATCTAAATAAATTTATAGAGGGAAAACATTCTTACTATCTTTTGATATTTTTGTTTGTATTTAATTTGATGTTTGGTTTTTTATATTTGATAAGTTTGATAGAAAAGGTGAAATTGACTGATTATAAAAATCAGCTTGTTAGACAAAATAATCAAATTAATGCAGATATTAGTCGTATAAAGCTCGAGATTGATGAAAAAGTTGATTTAACTAATGTAGAAAAGATCAGTAGAGAAAAACTTAAAATGACTGATATTAAAGAAGTAAAGTATATTAAAGTTGAATAAAATTTGACTTGCAAGAGGAATAGTTGTATAATTATATATCGTTTTGTATCTAAAAACGACACTAGAGAGGAAAAAATGTTAAAAATTGGAGATGTAATTAAGCTAAATATTGAAAAAATGACTTTTGGTGGTGAAAGTTTAGCTTATTATAATGAAATGGTTGTATTTGTCCCTATGAGTATACCAGGTGATGAAGTAGAAGTAGAAATTATTTCTGTAAAAAAAAGTCATTGTAGAGGTCTTGTAAAAAGGATTATTAAACCGTCTATAGATAGAATAGATGACATTAGTAAAATTACTTTTGAAGATTTTTTAGGTTGTGATTTTGGAATGATTAAGTATAAAGAACAACTTAAATATAAAAAATTAATGACTGATGATGTATTAAAAAGAATAGGGAAATTGGAAGATTATGAGATTTTTGATACTATCGGTGCAGATAATCCCTATAATTATAGAAATAAGATAATAGAGCCATTTGGAAAGATAAATGGAGAAATTATAACTGGTTTTTATAAGAAAAAAAGCCATGAAATTTTTGAAACTGAAGAAAATTGGTTACAAGGATTAGATGTACAAGAAGTATTAAAAGAAATTAAATTGCAATTTAACAAACAAAAGTTAGGTGTATATAATGAAAAAAGACATGACGGACTTCTTAGACACGTTATGATAAGAAAAAATACACAAGGACATTTGATGGTAGCAATAGTAATTAAAGGGAAAGAAAATAGTAAATTAAAATTTGCCCTTAAGAAAGTAATTGAAAAATTTGAAAATATTAAATCAGTATATATAAGTATTAATAATAAAAGAGGAAATTTTGCTATGGGTAGGGAAAACATTCTTTTTTATGGAGAAGAGTATTTGAAAGAAGAACTTTTCGGGATAAGATTTAATATTTCACCTTTATCTTTCTTTCAAATTAATATTGAGCAAACAAAAAAACTTTATTCTTTAGGAATAAATTACTTTGAAAATATAGAAAATAAAGTAATAGTTGATGCTTATAGTGGAACAGGGACTATAGCTATGTTACTTGCTAAAAAAGCTAAAAAAGTTTATGGAATTGAGTATGTAGAATCGGCAACTAAAGATGCGGTTAAAACAGCAGAAGATAACGGAATAAAAAATGTAGAATTTATAAACGGAAAAGTTGAAGAAAAAATACATACATTGCTTGAGGAAGGTGAGAGGGTAGAAGGAATTATGTTTGACCCTCCAAGAAAAGGGATAGAAGAAAGTGTCTTGAAATCAGTAGCTAAAAGTGGAATAAAAGAGATTGTATATATCTCATGTAACCCTTCTACTTTTGCAAGAGACATGAACATCCTAAGTCAATATGGTTATAAACTTGATAAAGTACAGCCAGTTGATATGTTTCCACAAACAAACCATATAGAATTAGTAAGCAGAATTACTAAAAGTTAACGGAGGAAAGATGAAATTAATAGTTTTATTTATACTAGCGTACTTTTCAGGGTCATTACCAAATGGAGTTTTTGTAGGTAAAGGTTTTAAGGGTATAGATATTAGAGAACATGGAAGTAACAATAGTGGAGCAACAAATGCTTTTAGAGTATTAGGAGCCAAATTTGGCATATTAGTATTAGTTTTAGATGCATTAAAAGGATTTTTACCACTTTATATAGGAGCATTATTGGGTCTTAGAGGGAATGCATTAGTATTATTAGGTGTAACAGCAGTAATAGGGCATACATTTTCACCATTTTTAAATTTTAAAGGTGGAAAAGGTGTTGCAACTAGTTTAGGTATATTTTTATACTTAGCACCAATACCAATGTTAATAACTTTGTTAGCATTTTTTGTTATAGTAAGTATAACAAAATTTGTATCATTAGGATCTATTATATCTTCTGTTTTATTGCCTACATTAATATTCTTTATGCCAGTAAACAGTTATGTTTCTGAAAGTAATGGAGTATTTTATATAAGTGCAATTTTAGGTTCATATATAATCTTTAAACATAGAGCAAATATAAAGAGACTTTTAAATGGTACAGAAAATAAATTTTACAAGAAATAAAAGGAGTTAATATGGAAAAAGTAGTAGTAATGGGAGCCGGAAGCTGGGGAACTGCACTTGCTATACTTCTTGCCAAAAAAGGTCACGAAGTAATTATGTGGGAACATAATAAAGAAAAAGCAGAAAAACTTCAGGAAGAAAGAACAAATACATTATTCCTAGAAGGGTCAGTATTTCCTGAAAACCTTACAGTTACAAATTCATTAGATAATATTCTAGATGGAGCAAAATACCTTATTTTTTCAGTACCTTGTCAAGTTTTAAGAACAGTTGTAAATAAGATATCAAATCAACTTAGAGATGATGTAACACTTATTAATACTGGAAAAGGTATTGAACTTAGTACTGGTATGAGAATGTCTGAAGTAATAAAAGATGAGATTTTGGGAAAATATCACAAAAATATAGTAATATTATCAGGACCAACTCATGCAGAAGAAGTTGCTAAGGAACTTCCTTCAGCAATAGTTTCAGCAGGAAGCAAAGAAAGAAGTGAATTAGTACAGGAATTATTTAATACAAATTATTTTAGAGTATATACTAGTCAAGATATAGTAGGTATTGAATTTGGTGGAGCACTTAAAAACTGTATTGCAGTAACAAGTGGAATTGCTGATGGACTTGGATATGGAGATAATTCAAGAGCAGCTCTTATAACTAGAGGATTAGCTGAAATATCAAGATTTGGTAAATACTTTGGAGCTAGTGAAAGAAGTTTTGCTGGTTTAGGTGGTATGGGTGACCTTATAGTAACTTGTACAAGTAAGCATAGTAGAAATAGACACTTTGGTGAACGTATAGGTAAAGGCGAAAAATTAGAAGATATACTTGCTAGTATGCACATGGTAGCAGAAGGAGTAGCAACACTAAAAGCCGTAAGGGAAATATCACAAAAAGAAGGCATAGACATGCCTATAATTGAAGCAACATACAAAGTTGTTTATGAGGGTAAAAAAATAGAAGAAATATTAAGGTTCTTAATGGAAAGGGAACTAAAAGAAGAGTTTTAAAATGAAATGATTGAGGGGTAAGAGTTGAAATTCTAACAAGGAAAAAGTGGTGAAATCTGTGGATAAAGAAAAAGATTTGGTTTCGTTATATCTAAAGGATATAAGAAAATATGAAATACTAACAAAAGAGGAAGAACAAAGGTTGCTTCGAAAAGCTAAAACAGGAGATAAAGAAGCAAAACAGACTTTGATATTATCTAATTTGAGATTAGTGGTAAATATTGCGAAAAATTATACTAATAAAGGATTAGGTTTTATAGACTTAATTAGTGAAGGAAATTTTGGTCTTATACATGCTATAGATAAATTTGATCCAGAAAAAGGCTATAGATTTTCTACTTATGCTGTTTGGTGGATAAAACAGGCAGTAACAAAAGCTATTATTAGTAAAGGAAGAGAGATTAGAATCCCTTCTTATAAACATGACATTTTGAATAAAGTTAATAAGTTTATAATGAGTCATATTACTACAAATAGTTCATATCCATCTATAGAAGCTATTGCTGAAGGAACTGGACTTAGCGAGAAAAAAATTCAGAAAGTAATGCTTGAATTCCAAGATATGCTTTCTTTAAATGCTGCTATTGGTGATGATATTTACTTGGAAGATACAATTAGTCAAGATGATGACGAATCACTTGAAAATCAAGTTTTAGACTCTATTGCTAAAGAAGAAATAAATAAAATATTAAATCAATTAAAACCAAGGGAAAAAGAGATATTAACTTTAAGATATGGATTAGCTGGCGGTAAGATACATACTCTTGAAGAAGTAGGACAACAATTTGATATAACTAGAGAAAGAGTAAGACAAATAGAGAAAAAAACTCTTGAAAAACTTAGAACAAAATACAGTGATCAGTTAAGAGAATATTTGAGATAATAGAGGTGAAAGATGAAAACGGAAACTAATCAACTTGAGAATGGGTATTTATTAGTAAAGATAATAGGGGAAGTAGATGTTTATACTTCAATCGATTTAAAAAAGGAACTTAATAAGTTAGTAGAAGCAGAAAAAAACAAACTTATTATCGATTTAATTAAAGTAAATTATATGGATTCATCAGGATTAGGAGTATTAGTAGCTTTATTAAAAGAAATCAAGAAAAATGGTGGAGAATTGAAATTAGTAAACTTACCTGTAAGTGTTAAGAAGATATTTGACTTAACTAGACTTACAAAGTTCTTTGATATTTATGAAAGTTTAGACGAAGCTATAAAATAGATAGGAGGACTAATGCTAAATATAAAAGTAAACAGGAATAAATTTTTGAAAGCACTAAGAATTGTTGAAAAAGCAGTTAGTGAAAATAAAATTAGACCTGTCATCTCAGGAGTATACTTAGAAGCAAAAGACGATAAGATAACTCTTAAAGGAACTGATATGGAGCTAAATATAGAGTCATATATATTTGGTAAGATTATTAGCCAAGGGGAGATTGTTTTTACTCACCAATTAGTTGATGAGTATTTGAAAGAAATAGATGATGAAGAAGTACAGCTTATAGAAGAAAATGGTACTTTAGTAATCGAAACAGAAAATTCTTCTTCTGAATTTAGTACTTATGATGCAAGTGAGTACCCGAAGATAAATGGAGTAGGAGAAGGAAGAGAATATGAAATAAGTAAAGATTTACTTATTGATATGCTTGAGAAAGTTAAGTTTGCTAGTGCAACAACAACTGATAACCCTGCTATAAATGTAGTAAGAATAGAACTTGAATTTGGTAAGATTCAGATGGCAGCATCAGATACATATAGACTAGTTTATATAGAAGAAAAACTAGAAGATGCTATGGCTGGATCTACAAAAATAAGTTTACCATTAAATACAGTAGAAGCTCTTATTAAAACACTTAAAAGTGTTGCAGATGAGTTTGTAGTATTAAAATATTCTGGAAATCAAGTAGGTTTTGAAATAGAAAAAGTTACTCTTAGTTCTAGAGTAGTAGATTTGTCATTCCCAGATTATAAAGGAATATTTGAAAATACTGCATACAATAAAAAAGTAAAAATAAATACAGAAGAATTTATATCTGTACTTAAAAGAGTACAAGTATTTGTAAAAAATAATAATGAATCTAGAAATAGTGCTTTATTCCAGTTATTAGATGATAACTTTGTTATTACGGGTGCTTCTGATAGTGCTAGAATAAGAGAAGAACTTCCACTTGAAAGAGAAGGGGAAGATTTAAAACTTTCATTAAATGTAAAATATCTATTAGATTATTTGAATAATTTGGATAAAGACCAAAAAACAATTGTAAATATGTCTAATTCTAGTGGTGCTGTATTAGTTAAAAATGAAGAGAATGATAAATTCTTGTATATAGTAATGCCATTAGCACTAAGAGATGAATATTAATTAACTTGACCTAAGGGTCAAGTTTTTTTATGGACTTTTATAATAAATACAAGAATGAAAGTATAAAAATATAGTAAAAATAGGATAAAAGATAAAAAAATTATATTCTCAAAATTGACTTTGCCTATACCGGGTGGTATACTTGAATATTAAGGAGAAAATATGAATAAAAAAGATGAGATAATGAATATAGCTCTTGATTATTTTTCAAAAGAAGGATATGAAGTTGTGAGTGTACAAAAAATCGCAGAAGGAGCAGGAGTAACAAAACCAACATTGTATCACTATTTTAATAGTAAAGAAGGTTTGTTAAAATCTATTATTAAAGAAAAAGCTTATGATTTTTTGAATGAACTTGAGAGAGTAAAAAAAACTAAAGTTGAAGAAGCTTTACTTTCTTCTACTCTAGAATACTTCTACTTCTACAACAATAATCCTAGTTTATATAGATTTTTATTATCTTTAAATTATTCTCCAGTTGAATGTAAAAGTTATAAAATTGCAAATGAGTTTCTTACAAAGCAATTTTTAATTGTAGAAAAAATATTTGAAAATAGGAACTTTGAGGGTAGAAGAAAGTTATTAACATATACTTTCTTAGGTTTAATAAATTCTACAATAACTTATTACAATTTATCTAATCCAAAGAAAAAATTAGATAAATCAAAAGCAAAAGAGGTATGTGAGCAGTTTATAAAGGGCATAAATATCAAAGATTGAGGGGGTTTTATGGAAAAGATACTATCGCAGAGTGAACTTGAAAGTATAATACACGGGAATACTGCAGATCCATTTTCACTTTTGGGAATGCATAAATTAAATAAGAAAGAATTAGTTGTAAGAGTTTTTAATCCTTTTGCAGAAAAGGTAAAAATATTAGTAGATACAGAAGAATATACTCTTAATAAAATTGCAGATGAAGGACTTTTTGAGGGAAAAATAAAAGGAACAGAAATAGTAGAATACTTAATTGAATATGATTATTATTATGGGGAAAATTATAAAACAAAAGATCCATATAGTTTTTTACCAGTATTATCTGAATATGACTTACACCTTTTTGGTGAAGGTAATAATCATAGAATATATGAAAAATTAGGTGCTAATCTTATAGAACATCAGGGAATAAAAGGTGTACATTTTGCAGTATGGGCTCCTTCAGCAAAAAGAGTCAGTGTAATAGGTAGTTTTAATAACTGGGATGGTAGATGTCACTTGATGAGATCAAGAGGTGGATCAGGAGTTTGGGAGATATTTATTCCAAATTTGACAGAAGGTGATTTATATAGATTTGAGATAAAAACTAATGAAGATTATATATTGAAAAAAATAGATCCATATGCAAAATTTATGGAAAAAAGACCAAATAATGCATGTATAGTTTATGATTTGGATGAAAAACATAAGTGGCAAGATAATGATTGGATGAAAAATAGAGAAAAAATAAATTGGTTAGAAGAAGCAATGTCTGTTTATGAAGTTCATTTAGGTTCTTGGAAGAGAAAAGGAAATAATGAGTTTTTGACATATGAAGATTATGCTAATGAACTGGTAGACTATGTAAAAGACCAAGGATATACTCATGTTGAGTTAATGCCAGTTGCTGAGCACCCTTTAGATGAATCGTGGGGGTATCAAGTAACAGGATATTATTCGGCTACAAGTAGATTTGGGAGACCAGAAGAATTAATGTTATTAATAGACAAATTACACCAAAATAATATTGGAGTAATAATAGACTGGGTTCCAGGTCATTTTCCAAAAGATGGTTTTGCACTAGGTAGATATGATGGTTCTGCTCTTTATGAACATGAAGACCCTAGACAAGGTGAACATATGGACTGGGGAACATTTATCCCAAATTTTGGTAGAAATGAAGTTAAAAACTTCTTGATTTCAAATGCTTTGTTTTGGCTTGATAAATACCATATAGATGGTTTGAGAGTAGATGCAGTAGCAAGTATGCTTTATCTTGATTATAGTCGTGAAAGTGGAGCTTGGGTACCAAATCAGTATGGTGGAAGAGAAAACTTAGAAGCAATAGAATTTTTGAAATATTTTAATTCTATAGCACACAAGTATTATCCAGGGGTACTTACTATAGCTGAAGAATCAACTGCTTTTCCAGGAGTAAGTAAACCTACTTATTTAGATGGTTTAGGGTTTAGTATGAAGTGGAATATGGGGTGGATGAATGATTCTTTAGAATACATAAAACTTGACCCTATATATAGAAAATATCATCAACATGACCTTACATTTTCAATGGTATATGCTTTTACAGAAAACTTTAAACTGGTAATATCCCATGATGAAGTAGTACATGGTAAAGGTTCTTTATTAAATAAGATGCCAGGGGATAATTGGCAAAAATTTGCTAATTTGAGAGTATTTTATACATATGCTTTTGCTCATCCTGGGAAAAAATTATTTTTTATGGGACAAGAAATAGGTCAGTGGGCTGAGTGGAATTGTAATCAGAGTTTAGATTGGCATCTTTTAGAATGGGAGCCACATTATAAATTACAAAAATTTGTAAAAGATTTGAATAATGTATATAAAAATAATAAAGCCCTTTACGAGTTAGATTTTAGTGGAGAAGGGTTTGAATGGATAGACTTTAATGACTATGAAAAATCTATCATTTCTTTTGTTAGAAAAGATAGAGAAGGAAATAGTGTATTAGGAGTATTTAACTTTACTCCAAGTGTTCATAGAGATTATAGAGTAGGTGTACCAAAAGAAGGATATTACGAAGAAATATTTAATTCAGATTCTGATATATATTTTGGAAGTAATGTAGGAAACGAAGGGGGTAGAAGTAGTGAGAAAATTACTTCTCATGGTAGAGAAAACTCTATTTTAGTAAACATACCACCTTTAGCAGGATTGTATTTTAAGTTAAAATAAAAACTTGACCCTTTTGGGTCAAGTTTTTTTATTCTCCACTAGTCATTTCTTTCTCAGCAATAAGATCTTCTAATCTTTCTTTTGTTTCAACTAACTCTTCCATAGAATAATTAGTAAAGTTCTTTTCAGCTGAACCAGGAACATTTATTCCATTTTTTCTTAAGTAACTTTCGACTTTATCTTGATTTTTTTTGTAGAGATAGAAACCAAGTGCAGCAACACCTACTCCTACCAAAGCTCCTTTTATATGCTCATTTCTTAATCCACCAACATTTCTTAACATTATAAACCTCCTTTATTTATTATACATCCATTATCACTACAGCTTCCTATTTCTTCTACTGGACTAAGGACATTTTTCCTATTAAATATGTGTGATAATTGGTATTCTAAATTTGTTACATTTTTTTCTTGTGTAATAACTACATGATAATTGACATTTCCTTCATTATCTCTATCTCGAAGAGTTTGGTACTCTTTACCATCTTTTGTAATATTAAATATATGACGGGCAAAAGTTGTTGCCCAAGTTATAGCTGATGCTTGTAGATAATTATGTTTAAGTAGGGAGTTTATTAAGTAGAAGATAGATACTACTTCTGGATCAAAAACTCCTTTATTTTTCACTTCTGATATCCCATGTTCAAGCACTGCTCCAGTAGTAAGACCAGCAGCAATCAAATTTAAATTTCGCCTAATAAGATTCATAGGGGAAAAAATACTATATAAACCTGCAACTCCAATGGCTATTCCTGCTTCTACTGCCAAATGAGATATCCTAGAATCATATGGGGATTTTTCAAAAACACGTACTGGTAAAAAATTAGCATCTATACTAATAGCAATGATAGTTCCCATTAAAACATCTTCAAAAGTTAAAAGTCTACTATCAAAATTTATAACTAAACTATTACTAATTGAATTGTAAGAAACTTTATTAACTTTAATTTTTTCTAAAAGATAAGTTGTAAATTTGTCCTTATCTTGAAGGGGAACTATAAGTTTTATTCTTATTCTATTAGGAAGTCTATGAACTATAGTAAATGCAGGTTTCATATTAATTCCTTCTTTCTATATCATAAAATAATAAACGTAATGAATTTCCTACTACCATAATTGTACTAGTATTATGGAGAACAGCACCCCAAAAAACTGGTAGATAACCTGCTCCACCAAGGATTAGACCTAAAGTATTAATCCCTATTGCACTAGCAAAATTTTCTTTTATAATTTTCATAGTTTTTTTTGAAAGTCGAATAACTTGTGGAAGCATAAGTGGATTATCACTTGCAATAGTTATATGAGCAGCTTCCATAGCTAAATCAGTTCTTTTACTACCAAGTGCTATACCAACATCTGCATAAGCAAGTGCAGGTCCGTCATTTATTCCATCACCAACCATAAGAACTCTAGCACCTTCACTTTGAAGTTTTAATATATTTTTTGCTTTGTCTTCTGGCAATAATTCAAATTTATATTTATCAAGACCAATTTCTTTTGCAACATATTTTGCTTGGGCTTCAGTATCTCCAGTAAGTAAAATCATTTCATCTATGCCTAAATTTCTAAGTTGATTAATAGATTTTTTCATATGGTCTCTTAAAGGGTCTTCTACTGTTAAAAAACCAATTAATAAATTATTCCTTGCTATATATATTATACTCGAAGAATAATTAGTAAACTTTTGATACTCTCTTTCAAGAGGTAAAAAATCAATGTTATTTTCTAACATAAATTTTTCATTTCCTACTCTAATTGTATCTGTCAAAATTTCTGTTTCTACCCCTCTTGCAATATGTACTTTTACATTTGAATGATTAGGAATTTTTATACCTTCTTCATTTACTTTTTCCAAAATAGCATGAGCTAGAGGATGGTTAGACTGTTCTTCAGCTGCACCAACTAGAGCTAACAATTCATTTTGGCTAATAAAATTAGCACATATTATTTTGTTCACTTTAGGATTACCTATTGTTAATGTACCTGTTTTATCAAGGATAAGAGTATCTGTTTCAGCTAAAACTTCTAAATAGTTACTACCTTTAATGAGAATTCCTCTTCTAGCTGCATTATTGATACTGGCAGAAAAAGCAGTTGCAGTTGACAGTCTAATACCACATGAATAATCAATAATAAGCATATTAAGAGCTTTTGTAGGATTTCTCGTAAAAAAGTATACACTTGTAGCTAAAAGTAAATTTAGAGGTATAAGAGCAGCTGAAAACTTATCTGCATAAGTTTGTATAGTAGCTTTGTGATCATTAGCTTCTTGAACCATAGTAATAATTCTAGAAACAGCTCTTTCATCACCTACTTTTTCTACTTCTACCTCAAATGTTCCATTTTTATTTAGTGTACCTGCAAATACTTGAGCATCTATTCCTTTTTCTTTTGGTAAAAATTCACCTGTAATAGCTCCTTCATCCAAAAGCCCATTACCTTTAATTATTTTTCCGTCTATACTTAATTTTTCTCCAGTATGTACAACAATAGTATCTCCAGCTTTAATATCTTCTAAAGGGCGTTTGACTATTTTATCCCCTTCTTTTTTCCATAAAAAATCTTCACCAACATCTAACATATCTTCAATTGCTTTTCTAGTATGTTTCATAGTATAAGCAGTTAATAACTCAGCTATTTCATGAAGAAAAACTACAGTTAGAGCACTAATGTCTTTGCCTCCTAACAAACTAGCTAAGATAGCTATAGAACTTAGTGTATCGGCATTAGGTCTTTTATCACGAATAATAGATTTTATTCCATTTTGGAATAAATCTTTTGAGACATATAAAGTTGTTAAACTAGGAATAGAAGTAAATTTTTCTATAAAACTTTTAGTAATTTGATTATTTTTATTTCTAAACAAACCATATAATAAACCAAATGACATTATAGAAAGATTATTTAAAATATCCCTAATGGATTCATTGTGCAAGTCTCTTTCTTTTACAACTAGGGAGTTTTTTTCTTTTTTTTCTTCTTTTAGTGCAAATAATGTATACGAATTTAGATAATCATTTATATTTTTGAGAACAAAATTAGAATCTTTATCTTTATCAAAATATACTAAAAAATTATATGTAATATTTGATATTTTAATATCTTTAATAAATGGAAGTTCTAATAACTCTTCTGTTATCTTTTTATTATAACTATGTAAATACTTTATAGCCCTTATCTCAACTCTCATACGCCCAGGTATCAAATGTTTAATATTAGCTGTTAATAAAGGTTCTGTTTGTTTTTTTATTCCTAACAAAATACCACCTCTAGACTAATTTACTCTTTAATTTATCAAAAATTTCCTTTGAAACTTCTTCAAAGTTTTCCTCTTGAATCTCTTCTAAAAGTTTTGCATGATTAAAAAATTCTTCTTCAATAATTTTTAACCACAAAATGATTTTTTCTTCTGAAACTTTATCTTTATCATAAAAAATAAGAATTTTATTTGTAATATAACTTACTTCTATGTCTTTTATTCCTTCTATACTTTTAAGTAAATTAAGAAGAAAATCTTCCTTTTTTCTCAAGTTTTCATTTAGTTTGTTTAAACCATTAACTTGGACTCTTATACGGCCAGGTATACTATGTACAACTTTTACTCCACTAAATAATTTAAAGATTAATTTTGATATATTCACTTAGACCTCCTAATATAATTGTGTGCCCACCAAAGAAGAGTGAGACCACTAGGGAGCATAATTGGTTTTGTTATTAACTGGTAGGTACCACCAAGAAGTAAAGAAATAATAATTAATTCTTCTAAAGTGATAAAACCATGGGTTTTTTCATAGATTCCCCTATCTAGAGCTTCATTAATATTTTTAACTTCTTTTCCCAAAATACCATGAACTTTTTTATCAATTTCTTCTTCTAAATTTAGTAATTTAATAATAATACTAATTAATAAATCACTTTCTAAATTATTTTGATTGTATTTTATAAGTAAAGATCCAATAAGAGTATTGTAATTAACTTCTTTTATATCAGGCAATTCTTCAAGTTTTTCCTTTAATAATTCACATAAATTCTCATCATTTTTTAATACTTCTACTCTTAATCTCATCCTATCTTTTATAGAAGACTTTACAGTTAATATACCTTTAAAATTGGGAAGAATTTCTTTTTTTTCCTTTTTTAAAGCTAATAGTATTAAAGCAGCATTTGCTAATAAAATTTTCATATTTCCTCCTCTCCATACATAAGATATACTTTTCTAATTATAATTTTCCTTTGAAAAAAGGTCAAAAAAGGGAAAAAGGCCGGATAACCGACCTTTTTAAATAGGGTATGCTCAAAAAGAGCTAATATATTAGGGTTATAAGCTATAAATAGCCTACATTTGAATCTATAATTTATAATACCAAATTTTATTTCAAAAATCAAGTGTTTTGATAATCAAATTTTATTCTTTTTAATCTTTTACATAAATTATTGACTTTTCTATAATATCTGATTTGTTTTCATCAAAATTATTTAATTTATCTTTTAGAATAAGATTCAATTCTATATTCTTTGGTAAATTTCCTGAAAACTCATAATATCCCGTTAAATTTTTACCTAAGTTGTAGTATATATTAGCACCACCACTTAAAATAGGCGATTTAGCCTGATTTGTTCCATAAAGTGTTGGTTCATTAGAGTAATTAAATAAATTTATTGGACCAAGGGGATATTCGATATTATTGAGTTTTGGTGTAACTTTTCTATTGTAAAAATATTTATTATTACCATTATAAGTATTATCTGAAATTATACTCGCTATACCCCAATCTCTTATAGTATCTTCAAAAGTTCTATTAGCATAACCATGTTTTGTTAGTGCATATTCTATTGCATCAAAAGATAATTTGTCATTATGGACTATATCTCTAAGGAAAGTAAGGTCATCATTAGCATAATTTCTAAGAAGGTAGGCCCCGTAAGCATAAGCAATTGAATAATCTATAACTTCAAAGTGTTCGTCAGAATCATTAACATCAAAAGTATTATGTACATTTAGAGTAGAAAGCCTACCACTAGAAGTTCTATCAGCAACATTATTTACACCAACAACACCTCTTGGACCAGCAATTCCCAACTTTTCAGCTAATAAATCTTCAGAAACTAATGCTAACATCTCATTTAACCATGAATTAATAGATTTACCATTTGTTCTCAGAACGTTTTTTTGATAAAAATTAATCATATGATAAAATTCATGACCAAGAGTACTTACAATAGTATCTCGTCCATGTTCTTGTAGATAAGTTTCTAAATCTAAATAGAACATTATACTTTCATTACTATTTTTACTATAGTTACTTTTATAATTATCCTTGGAGAAAAAATAGCCTAAATATCTCCCTTTATTACTCTTTACTTCATTTATTTTATAAAGCAAAATATCTATTTCTCCATCACCATTTATATGCATCAAATTATTTGTTTTTTGCCCTTTTCCAACCCATTCTTTTCCAAAAATATTAGTAAGCCATGCATAAATATCTTCTTTGCTACCATCTTTTAAAAACTTATCAGCTAAATATTTAGCTTTTTCATTAGAAAGGCTTTCTTTTTCAGTAGCAGCAACCCAAATATTTACTTGTCTATTTTCAGTTTTATCCTTGTTAAGAGTTACAAGTTCAAAATCAAGAAGTTTATTAGTATTTTTTCTTGTATCAATATTCATACTAAGTACATTAAATTTCTTTTTATCTCCAATAGCAGAAGGGCTAGTATTTTGATTAAGAATATTTAGTGAAATATCTTTAGTTTCTGATATGTTTTCTGGAGTGAAATTTGGTCTAAAATCTAAATATTTACTTTCTAAATTACTTTCATTTTTATTAGTAATAGTGTTATTATTTGTATTAATAATAATTCTATCTTTTTCTAAAGTTCTTATAGTATTAGCATCTTTATTTGTAAATACAGCAATTAAATCTTCATTATTAAAAGTTCCTTTTATGATAAAATCATTTTTATTAATGAAAAAATTTAGGGTGTTTGTAATGCTTTTTCCATTTTTTACTGCTTCTACTTTTAGTTCATACTCCCCTTCTATGTCAATAATAGTATTTGGAGTATATGCTAAACCATTTAGAGTTGCAGTATAAGTAGTGTCTAATTCTTCAACATAACTAATAGAAACTTTTTTGTAATATTCTCCGTCTATCACGCCGTTTATAACAGGAGTAGAAGGACCAACAAAATCTTGTGTAAACTGGAGGGAAGTAGATAATTTTGTACCTAATTTGTTTACTCCAGTAACAACAACTTTGTTTAAACCTTCAGATTTGAAACTAGTATTAAAAGGATATTCTTTATCGTTAATGTATAAGGTATAAATAACTCCTTCAACTCTATTGGTGATATCGATTATAACTTCTTTGTTATATTTGTACCCGTCTATAACTCCAGTTATTTGAGGAACTGGGAAATCACTATTTACAAGGGTAAAAGTAATAGTTTTTTTGATACTTTTTTTACTTAGTAGATTAGTACTAACAACTTCTAAAGTGTATTTACCTTCTTTATTAATAGCTTGTCCCTTTTCATATAATTTTCCATTTATAAAAAGTTCTGTTTTTTGTCCTTCAATTTCGTCAAACCTAATTGTAGTACCAGTGGGGAAAATCCCTTGGTCACTGACACCGTATAATTTGGGAAGAGAGGGGGTAGAAGTATTCATTCTAAACTTTATTTCTTTAGTTGCAACTAAATTATTAGAATTTTTTCTAGCAAAAACTTTTAATCTATTAATGCCGTCATTTTTGTAAAGCTGACCTTCTTCATATTTCAAATTGTTTATAAAAAGTTCATATGTTACAAATGGTTCTTTTTCAATTGTTATTTTTATTTCTTTTTCATAATAACCATTTTCTTCAACACCATAAATAATAGGTATTTTAGGTGGAGTTAAGTCAGTATTTGTTCCATTTTCTACACAACTCCAAAATAGAAAAGAAATCACTAATAAGATAATTTTTTTCATAAATCCTCCTTTTGTATAATAAATATAATTTAATTATACAAAATTGAAAATAGAATTACTACAAGAATATTCTTTTTAAATATTCGTTTAGCTTTAAAAATGAAAATATAATTAAAAT